>JANOAD010000057.1:0-2955 GCA_031410955.1 Novosphingobium sp.
GAGCTTCGAAGACTGGCGCTCAGTGATCGATGTGCATTTGAATGGCGCATTCCTCGTCTCCAAGGCTGCGACACCTTATTTCCGCGAGCAGCAGAGCGGCAGCTTCATCCACTTCACCAGCACCAGCGGACTGATCGGCAATGTGGGGCAGGCCAACTATTCCGCCGCCAAGCTCGGCATCGTCGGGCTGTCGCAATCGATCGCGCTCGACATGGCGCGCGCCGGGGTGCGGTCGAACTGCATCGCGCCGTTCGCGTGGAGCCGGATGACCGCCTCGATCCCGGCCGAAACGCCCGAGGCGAAGGAACGAGTCGAACGCTTGAAGACGATGAGCGCCGACAAGATCGCGCCCTTGGTGGTCTATCTCGCTTCGGACGCTGCCCAGGAGGTGACCAACCAGATCTTCGCGGTGCGCAAGAACGAGATCGTGCTGTTCTCCAAACCGCGTCCGATCCGCTCGATGACCAAGAGCGACGGCTGGACGCCCGAGACGATTGCCACCGAGCTGATCCCCGCCTTCACCCCCGACCTGGCCCGCGCCGACGAGGTTTCGGCGCATGTCTTCCCCTACGATCCGATCTAGGCAATAGCCCTCTCACCTTCAGAGGAGTGGGTTGGGAGAGGGGATCGCGCATACCCCTCTCGACCGCGACTAGGCAGCAAGCTGCCAAGTCTTCGTTGCTCTCCCCTGAAGGGGAGAGTGCAAGGAGTAGGATGGCAATGGACCAGGACACCTTCGACCAATTCATCGAACAGCTTCAACGCTACGTGCGAGAACGGCTGATTCCGGCCGAGCGCGAGGTAATCGAGACCGATCACATCCCCGATGCGATTCTGACCGAAATGCGCGACATGGGGCTGTTCGGGCTGACCATTCCCGAGGTCTACGGCGGCGCGGGGATGAATATCAGCCAGTATGCGCGGACCATCAACGTCTTGTCCTACGCGATGCCGGCTTACCGTTCGATCATCTCGATCAACATCGGGATGGTCTGCTCGGCGCTCAAGAACGGCGGGACCGAGGCGCAGAAAGCCGAATGGCTGCCGCGCCTGGCAGCCGGAGAAATCGCCTGTTTCGGGCTGACTGAGCCGGGTTCGGGGTCGGATTCAGCCGCGATGCAGACCTTTGCGGCACGAAGCGGCAACGGATGGACTATCACCGGCACAAAGCGGTACATCACCAACGCACCCTTCGCCAAACTGGCCTTGGTCATGGCCCGCACCACAAGGGAAAGCTTGCCCAAGAACGCCCACGTCTCGGCCTTCCTGGTGCCGACCGACACCCCCGGGGTCAGCATCGGCAGCTCAGACAAAAAGATGGGCCAGTCGGGCAGCCACATCGCCGACGTGATTATGGACGAGGTGAAGCTCCCGGCCGATGCAATGCTCGGCACCGAAGAAGGCAAGGGCTTTGCTTATGCAATGCAGAGCCTCGACAATGGCCGCATCTCGGTCGGCGCGGCGGCGACCGGCTATGCCCGCCGCGCGCTCGATTCGGCGCTGCGCTATGCCAACGAACGCAAGGCATTCGGCGAACCGATCGCCAATTTCCAGCTGATCCAGGCAATGCTGGCCGACAGCGAGATCGAGATCTACGCCGCTGAAGCGATGATGCAGGACGTCACAGCGCGCGCCGACGCGGGCGAGAACGTCCTGCGCAAGGCCGCCGCGTTCAAGGTCTTCGCCAGCGAAATGTGCGGGCGGGTGACCGACCGGGTGGTGCAGATCTATGGCGGCGCGGGCTACCTCGCCGAATACGACGCAGAGCGGTTCTTCCGCGACGCGCGGATCTACCGGATCTACGAAGGCACCACGCAAATCCTCCAGCTGCAGATCGCCAAGCACATGCTGCGCGAATGGGCGGCGGGACAGTAGGTGGCTGATTGGTCGGACTGGCTCGGGCGCAAAGAACGGCGCAGAGACCGGGTTGATCCGGGTCACCTGGGCCGCTGGCTTTCGACGCTTGATCGCGATGGTGGTGCTGATGATGGGACAGCCCCGCAAGGCTTCCACTGGTGCCTGTGCCTGCCCGATGCGCCAACGGCGTCGCTCGGCCCCGATGGCCACCCGCGCCGCGATGATAGTCCGGCCAGCTTTCTCCCGCCGTTGCCGCAGCCACGGCGGATGTGGGCCTCGAGCAAGGTTGAGTTTCTCGCGCCGATCCGAGCTGGGCAGGCGATTGAGCGCCTGTCGCGGGTGCAAGCGATAACCGAGAAGCGCGGCGGTTCGGGCAGTCTGGTGTTTATCGACGTCGCGCACGAGACGCGCGGCGACGGCGTGCCCGCAGTGCGCGAAGTGCAGACGCTGGTCTACCGCGATGCGCCGCCGCCGGGCACGCCGCCAGCTCCGCCGGAGCCGGGCCCAGGGCAGTTCGATGTCTCGGCGTGGGATGCCGTGCGCAGTGTCACGCCAACCGAACCACTGCTGTTCCGCTATTCCGCGCTGACCTTCAACAGCCACCGCATCCACTACGACCTGCCCTACGCGCAGAATGAGGAAGGCTATCGCGGCCTCGTCGTCCACGGCCCGCTCACCGCCACCCTGTTGCTCGACCTCGCCCGGCGCGAGCTTGGCGATAACACGCTGCGCAGCTTTGCATTTAGCGGGAAAAGCCCGGCGATCTGCGGCGAGGAATTGAACCTGGCGATGCGGGCCAGCGATGCAGGTTGGGAACTGGGCGCCTTCGCCAGCGACGGCCGCCAGGTGATGAGCGCCAGCGCGGCCTAATCCAGCTGCACCTTGCCGCGCCCGGCCTTGACCGCGCCGCGGATTTTCTTGCCCGCCAGCCGCTGGACCTTGCCGACCCGGTTGAGCCGGGTCTTGGCGCGTTTTTGCGGGAGATCGTGGGCGTCAGCGAGCAGCGCCAGCAGGCGGTCGCGGGCATCACTGCGGTTGGCGTCCTGAGTGCGAAAGCGCCGTGCGGTGAACACGATCTCGCCGCCCAAGGTCAGCTTG
>JANOAD010000058.1:0-9341 GCA_031410955.1 Novosphingobium sp.
CCAGGAGCCGCCGCGGCCGAGCGCGGTGCAGACCTCGGCCGTGGCGCTGACCGCTCATGGCATCGCCGATTCGCTCTCCGCCGGGCTCGATCCCTCGCTGACCTTCGCCGAGTTCGTCTGCGGCAGCGGCAACGTGCGCGCCTGCAACGCCGCGCAGCGCATGGCGGCGGAGGCCGCCCCGCAGTTCTCGCCGCTCTATCTCAAGGCCTCGACCGGGCAGGGCAAGACCCATCTGCTCCACGCGATCGGCCACGCGTTCGCCGCCAGCCGCCCGGGCGCGCGGATCTTCTACTGCTCGGCCGAGCGCTTCATGATCGAGTTCGTCCAGGCAATGCGCTCGAACGAGATGCTCGAGTTCAAGGCGCGGCTGCGCGGCTTCGACCTGCTGCTGGTCGACGACATCCAGTTCATCATCGGCAAGTCCTCGACGCAGGAGGAACTGCTCCACACGATCGACGCTTTGCTGGCCGCGGGCAAGCGGCTGGTGGTCGCCGCCGATCGTGCGCCCCAGGCCCTCGACGGGGTCGAGCAGCGCCTGCTGTCGCGGCTCAGCATGGGGCTGGTCGCCGACATTGCGCCCGCCGACATCGAGCTGCGCCGCAAGATTCTCGAGCACCGGCTGGCGCGCTTCGCCCCGACCGGGGTTCCCGCCGACGTGATCGAGTTCCTCGCGCGGACGATCAACCGCAACGTCCGCGAGCTCGTCGGCGGCTTGAACAAGCTGATCGCTTACGCCCAGCTGACCGGGCAGGCCGTCTCGCTCCAACTCGCCGAAGAGCAGCTCACCGACATTCTCTCGGCCAATCGCCGCCGGATCACGATCGACGAGATCCAGCGCACGGTGTGCCAGTTTTACCGGGTTGACCGGACCGAGATGTCATCGAAGCGCCGCGCCCGCGCGGTGGTGCGTCCGCGCCAGGTCGCGATGTACCTCGCCAAGGTGCTGACCCCGCGCAGCTATCCCGAAATCGGGCGCAAGTTCGGCGGGCGCGATCATTCGACCGTGATCCACGCGGTGCGCTTGATCGAAGACCTGCGCACCCGCGATGCCGACATGGACGGCGATGTGCGGAGCCTGCTCAGGCAGCTCGAAAGCTAACACCCAATCCACATTGCTTGGACTGCTGGACCACAGCCTGTTCACAGGCCTGTGCACAATTTTGTACTCAGGCCGAAAGCCCGCCGTCGACCACCAGTTCGCTGCCAGTGGTGAAGGCGGCGCGGTCACTGGCGAGGAAGACCACCGCGTCGGCCACGTTCTGCGGCTCGCCCAGGTGGCCGAGCGGATGCATGGCCGAGACCTGAGCGAGGACCTCATTATCGCCTACGCCTTGCGCCGCCGCGAAATCGTCGATCAGGGCGCGGCCCATCTGGGTATCGATCACCCCGGGATGGACCGAATTGACCCGGATGCGGGCCGCCGCGAGTTCCTTGGCGCAGCCCTTGGTGAACAGCCGCACCGCGCCTTTGGTCGAGTTGTAGCAGGTCGCCCCCGCCGCGCCTTCGATCCCCGCCACCGACGACAGGTTGACGATCGCGGTGCCGCCGCGCCACAGGTGCGCCCGCTCGGTGAGCAAGGGGATCGCTGCGCGGGTGCCCATGAACACGCCCTCGCAGTTGACCGCGTGAAGCCGCCGCCAGTCTTCCAATGTGGTCTCGGTGATCGGCTTGAACAGCCACAGCCCGGCGTTGTTGACCAGAATGTCGAGCCCGCCGGCTTCGGCGCGCAGCCAGGCCATCGTCGCGGCCCAATCGGCTTCGCTGGTCACGTCCTGCGCGCGGACGATGCCGCCGATTTCGGCGGCAAGGTCTTCGGGCGCGGCAAGGTCGGTTACGGCGACCCTCGCCCCGGCGGCCGCCAGCGCGCGTGCCGCGGCAGCGCCCAGTCCGGTCGCGGCTCCGGTGACTAGCGCGATGCGTCCGTCGAGATCGCCCATGGTCAAGCCTCCGCTACCTGCTTGCTGAGTACGTCGCGCAGTTCGCGGCGCAGGAACTTGCCGCTGGCGTTGCGCGGTAGCGGCTCGGTCATGAACCAGACGTAGCGCGGCACCTTGTGCTTCGCCATGACGTCCATGCAGTGCGCCTTGAGTTCGGTCTCGTCGAGCGTGTCGCCGGCCTTGAGCACCACCGCGACGCCGACCTCTTCGCCGAGGCGCTCGTCGGGCACCCCGAACACGCAGCATTCGGCCACCGCCGCGTGGCGGTAGATCCCCGATTCGACTTCGCTGCAGAACACGTTCTCGCCGCCGCGCAGGACCATGTCCTTCTTGCGGTCGACGATGAAGATGAACCCGTCCGTGTCGATCCGCGCGATGTCGCCGGTGTGGAGCCAGCCGCCATCGGTGATCGCGGCGGCGGTCGCATCGGGCCGGTTGATATAGCCCTTGATCACCGACGAGCCCTTGACCCACAGCTCGCCGAGCTCGCCCTGCGCCACTTCGTTGTCATCATCGTCGACGCATTTCACCTCGAAGTTGGGCATCGAGGGACCCGCGCTGTCGGGCTTGGCGACGAAGAAGTCGCCGGTCACCGAGGTGATGATCCCGCAGGTCTCGGTCATGCCATAGCCGGTGGTCGGCCGCGCGGTGGCCACCTTTTCGTCGATTTTGAGCACCAGGTCGGGCGGAACCTGCGCCCCGCCGCCGGACAAGCCGGTGAGGCTTGAGGTATCGAACTTGGCGAAGTCCGGGTGGTTGATGATCTCACGGCTCATCACCGGCACGCCGCTGATCCCGGAGATCCTGTACTTCTCGACCAGCCGCAGCGCCTCGCCCGCGTCCCATTTGTACATCAGCACGATCGCCCCGCCCGCCGCAGTGGTCAGGTAAGCGCCGCAATTGTTCGCGGTGACGTGGAACAGCGTCGTGGTCAGCAAGGTCACCGCAGGCGGCGGATCGAGCGGCGCTGCAACCCCGGTCGCGCGCTCGACCGCGAGCGCCTGCGCGGTGGTCGAATAGACCATGTTGAGCAGGTTTGCGACGCAGCCGCGGTGCGTAAGCTGCGCGCCTTTTGGGAACCCCGTGGTACCCGAGGTATAGAAGATCGAGGCATCTGCATCGGGATCGACCGCGACTTCGGGCATCGCTCCGCCGTGCGCGATAACCTCGCTCCACTGGGTCACCCCGATATGCGGCGTTGTGCGCACGCCGATCAGCTTGACTCCGTCGGTCAGCCCCGGGGTTTCGTGCACGCGCGCCAGCCGTTCGGTGTCGGCGAACAGGACCTTGGGGGCTGAATCCTTCATCGCGAAGGCCATTTCCTCGCCGTTCCACCAGGCGTTCATGCCCACCGCGGCAACCCCGATCGAGACGCAGGCCCAGTAGATCAGCATCCATTCGGGATAGTTGCGCATGGCGATTCCCACGCGGTCGCCCGGCCTTACGCCTTGCGCGAACAGCCAGGCGGCGACTGCGTTCACCGTGGCATGCGCCTCAGCGTAGGTCATCACCTCGTCCTGGTAGATCAGGTAGGTGCGGTCGGCGAACATCGCGCTCGACAGCCAGACTTCGCGCACCGAAGGCGGGGCGTTCTTGAACACCTTGAGCTGGTCGCCCAGCACCTCGGCCTCAATGATCTCGAATTGTCCATCCGGCCCGGTCAGTTCCTCGCGCACGCGGCGCAGCTCGGCATAATGCATCGCTCATCCCATTGTTTTCTTAATTGTCCGGTTAAGTGCCGCACTGGGCGGGGCTGCGCAAGAACCTTCCTTTGCCGCAGCGTCGAATGGCCTTAGAGGGTGGGCCAATGTCGCTCCCGCCTGACCGCCTCGAACGCTTTGCCCGCCATATCGTCCTGCCGGAACTGGGCGGGGCGGGGCAGGTGGCGCTCTCCGGTGCGCACGTCGCGATTGTCGGGCTGGGCGGGATCGGCTCGCCCGCGCTGCAATACCTGGCTGCGGCCGGGATAGGCACTTTGACGCTGATCGACCGCGACGTGGTCGACGCATCGAACCTGCAGCGCCAGACGATATACCGCGAGGCCGACCAGGGGCGCCTCAAGGCCGAACTTGCCGCCGAATGGGTCAGCAAGTTCGACGGTTCCCTCAAGGTCCACACCCACGCCGAGACGGTAGGGGATCAGAACGCAGCGCAGTACCTTGAAGGTGCTGACCTTGTGCTCGATGGATGCGACAATTTCGCGACTCGGCTGGTGGTGTCGGACACCTGCGTTGCGCTCGGCGTGCCGCTGACCAGCGCGGCGATCGGGCGGTTCCAGGGGCAAGTCGCGAACTTCGCGGGACATTTGGCCGGACAGGCCTGCTACCGCTGCTTCGTCGGCGATGCCTTCGATGCCGAGGATTGCGATACCTGCGCCGAAGACGGTGTGCTCGGCGCGATGGCCGGGATGGTCGGCGCTTTCGCCGCGATGCAAGCGGTGCGCGTGCTGGTGCAGGGCAAGGCCGCGCTGGGCGATCCGCAGTGGGGACGGTTGCACCTGTTCGAGGGACTGGTGCCGAGCCTCAGGACGATGCGGATCGCGAAGGACCCGGAGTGCCGGGGCTGCGGCGGCTAGAAGGTGGCCCCGTCGACTCGCCGTAGCGGCAGGTCCTGCCATAAGGCAGGATCGAACATCCTGAGGTTCACCGCCATCCGCCGATAGGCGGGATCGACCGGGGTCCAATGCGTGGTGCAGCCGCAGGTCCCGCAGTGCCAGGTATCGAGCATGCAGTCGCCCTGGCGGTAGGCCACGCCACCGCCCTCGACGGTGATGTTCGCCGGATCGGAGTAATGCCACAGCCCGCCGATCCGCCGGCAGATCGAACAGTTGCAGCTCGCCGCCTCCATGGGCTCATCGCGCAGCACCAGCGTGACCTTGCCGCAATGGCAGCTGCCGTGATGTTCGCTCATGCCAGCATCTCCTCGACCCAGGCGGGCACCAGTTCGCTCGCCGGGCCGAGCCGCGTTTCATGGAACATTGCCGAACCCTGGCTGCGTTCGAGGTTGAGCTCGAGCGTATCCGCGCCCAGTTCGACCGCGTTCTGGACGAAGCCTGCTGCCGGATAGACCGCACCCGAGGTGCCGATCGAGACGAACAGGTCGCAGGTCCTGAGCGCGGCATAGATCCGGTCCATCTCGTACGGCATCTCGCCGAACCACACGACATCGGGGCGCAAGGTGCGGGCCTGGCAGACCGGGCAGGGCGGGCGGTCGATCAGCGGCGCGCGCCAGGGGGAGCGAATGTCGCAGCTAGTGCACCACGCGTTGAGATGGGTCCCGTGCATGTGCAGGACCCGGCGTGCCCCGGCGCGCTCGTGCAGGTCGTCGACGTTCTGGGTGACGATCAGCAGTTCGCCCTTCCACTTCGCATCGAGCCGCGCCAACGCCTCGTGCGCCGGGTTGGGCAGCTTCTCCTGGATCGCCGCGCGGCGCATGTCGTAGAAGCGCAGCACCAGTTCGGGGTCGCGGGCGAAGCCCTCGGGTGTGGCGACGTCCTCGACCCGGTGCTGTTCCCACAAGCCTCCGGCGCTGCGGAAGGTATCGATCCCGCTCTCGGCAGAAACGCCCGCGCCGGTCAGGATCACGATGTTGCGGATTTGGCCCATGTCCCGCATGAAGCACGCCACACATGGGGACGGCAATGGCACGAATCGGCATCATCGGCAGCGCGGGGCGCATGGGAGCAGCGCTGTTCGAGGCGATTGCCATGGCGGGCGAGGTCCATTCCGGCGGGGTCGACATGGACGGCGACCTCGCGGCGCTGGCTGGCGCCAGTGACGTGCTGGTCGACTTCTCCTCGCCGGCCGCGCTCGAAGGCAATCTTGATGCTGCGATGGCCGCCGGCGTGCCGATCCTGGTTGGGACCACCGGCCTCGAGGAGCGTCACCACTGGCTGTGCGATAATGCGGCGGTCAGCATCCCGGTGCTGCAGACCGGCAATACCTCGCTTGGCGTGACCTTGCTCGCTCATCTGGTCCGAGAGGCGGCGGGACGGCTGGGCGAGGACTGGGATATCGAGATTGTGGAGACGCACCACCGGATGAAGGTCGACGCCCCATCGGGCACCGCGCTGCTGCTGGGCGAGGCGGCGGCAGCGGGGCGCGCGATCGACCTTGCGGTGCACAGCGCGCGCGGCCGCGACGGGATCACCGGCGCGCGCAAGGTCGACGACATCGGTTTCGCCAGCTTGCGCGGTGGCAGCGTTGCGGGCGATCATTCGGTGCTGTTCCTGGGCGAGAGCGAGCGGCTGACCCTCTCGCATCTTGCCGAAAACCGCAGCATCTTCGCCAAGGGCGCAGTGCGCGGTGCGCAGTGGCTGGTGGGCAAGGCACCCGGCCGGTACGCCATGTCTGAGGTGCTCGGCCTTTGATCGATGTCGAGGAATTGTCGCTTTGTTCCTGGCATGAGCCAGGCGGGCAGCCTGCCGCGCAGGCAATCGTTGCGTTCCTTGACCAGATCGGTCTCACCGTCGGAATCGGCGCTAACCTGGGCGAGACCTTTCTGTCGGGTCTGGCAATCAGGGGCGGCGAGATTGCGATCGATCCTGCCGTGAGGGTTTGGCCGGGCGATCTGCTGCACGAAGCCGGCCACATTGCCGTTACCGAAGCCGCAGCGCGCGCCGAGCTTGACCAACCTCCCGCCGATGGCGGCACCGAAATGGCCGCTATCGCCTGGTCTGTCGCCGCCGCGCACGCCTGCGGTGTCGGGCTCGACGTGCTGTTTCACCAGGAAGGCTACAAGGGCGACGCTGCATGGCTGCGCGGTGCGTTCGAGGCGGGCAAGCCCTTCGGCGTCCCACTGCTCACCTGGTATGGCCTGACCAGCGATGCCGAGTTCCCCGCGATGCGGCGCTGGCTGCGATGACCCGCGCCCAGATCTTCGAATTCTTCCGCCGGCTCGCCGAGGATAATCCTTCGCCGGAGACCGAGCTTGAGTTCGGCAATGCCTTCCAGCTGGTCGTCGCGGTGGCGCTGTCGGCGCAGGCGACCGATGTCGGGGTGAACAAGGCAACGCGGGCGCTGTTTGCCAAGGTCAAGACCCCGCAGCAGATGCTCGCGCTGGGGGAAGACGGCCTCAAGGAGCACATCAAGACGATCGGCTTGTTCAACTCCAAGGCGAAGAACGTCATCGCCCTGTCGCAGCTGCTGGTCGACGAGTTCGGCGGCGAAGTGCCGGCCACTCGCGAGGAGCTGGTGCGGCTGCCCGGGGTCGGACGCAAGACCGCCAATGTTGTGCTCAATTGCTGGTTCGGGCAGGAAACCTTCGCGGTCGATACGCACATTTTCCGCGTCGGCAACCGCACCGGGCTGGCCAAAGGCAAGACCCCCGAGCAGGTCGAGGCGCAGCTGGAGAAGAGGGTGCCGCAGCCGTTCCGGCTCGGCGCGCACCACTGGCTGATCCTCCACGGGCGCTACATCTGCAAGGCGCGCACCCCCGAATGCTGGCGCTGCCCGGTGGCGGACCTGTGTGCGTTCAAGCCCAAGACTCTGGCGCCCAAATCGTCGTCGCGGACTTGATCCGCGACCGCTGGCGTCTAGGCGGTAGGTTGCGTTGATGCGGCCAGCGGTCCCGGGTCGAGCCCGGGACGACACCTAGGCCTGCGGGTCGAGATGCAGCCCCTTCTTGCCGTGCTCGGGCGTCTCGCTCGGCGCGTGCGGATCGTCGGCATCGGGATCCATCGGCGGCTGGAGCATGCCTTCCCACTTGGTGATGACCGCGGTCGCGACCGAATTGCCGAGCACATTGGTGGCGGTGCGGCCCATGTCGAGGAACTGGTCGATCGCCAGGACCAGCGCGATGCCTTCGACCGGCAGGTCGAACATCGCCAGCGTTGCGGCGATCACCACCAGGCTGGCGCGCGGCACCGCAGCGATGCCCTTCGAGCTGATCATCAAGGTCAGCAGGATCAGGATCTGCGTGCCGATCGACAAGTCATAGCCGTAAGCCTGCGCAATGAAGATCGTGGCGAAGCTGGCGTACATCATCGAACCATCGAGGTTGAACGAGTAGCCGAGCGGCACCATCAGCCCCGAGATCCGGCGCGGGATGCCGAACCGGTCGAGCTGCTCGAACAGCTTGGGCATCGCCGCTTCGCTACTGGCGGTGGAAAAGGCGATCAGCACCGGCTGGCGGACATAGCGGACCAGCGTGAACACCCGGCCGCGCAGGAACACCCAGCCAATCCCGATCAGCAGAGCCCACAGCAGTGCCAGGCTGAAATAGAATTCGCCGAGCAGCTTGGCATAGGTGCCAAGGATGCCGAGGCCGTTCTTGGCGACAACATTGGCGAGCGCGCCAAACACCGCGAACGGGGCAAAGCGCATGACATAACCGGTAACCTGCAGCATCAGCTCGGCCAGCGCCTCGGCGCCGCGCACCAGCGGCTTGCCCTTTTCGCCGATCGCGGTGATCCCGATCCCGGCGAACAGCGAAAAGACAAGAATTTGCAGGACGTTGTTGTCGGCCATCGCCTGGATGACGTTCTTGGGAAAAATGTGTTCGATGAACTCGAACATGTCGAGCTTCTTGACCTCGCCTACCGAAGCGGCCGAGGCGGTCAGGTCGACCCCGACGCCGGGCTGGAACAGGTTGACCATCAGCAGGCCAAGGCTGATCGAGATGAAGCTGGCCACGATGAACCACAGAATCGCGCGGAACCCGATCCGGCCGACTGCGGCGCTGTCGTTCATGTGCGCCAGCCCCGAGACGATGGTTGCCAGCACCAGCGGGGCGACGACCATCTTTATGAGGTTGAGAAAAATGGTCGACAGCACCTGAAAGCTGCGCGCCCAGTGCTCGGTGGTCATCACGCCGGCGAGCAGGTCCTGGTTGACCAGGTAGCCGACCACCACGCCCAGCACCATCCCGCCCATGATGCAGGCGGTGAGATGTCTGGCGAGCAGGCCGAGGGCCTTGCCGAAAATCGAACGCTGCTCAGTCATGGTGCTCCCCGCGTAACATTGTTACGGCGAAGACTAACAGCGCCTGCGAGGTTAGGCCAGTGCCGCCTTGGCGACGCGTGCATAGATCCGCACCAGCGCTTCCAGATCCTCGACCGCCACTGCCTCGTCGCGCTTGTGCATCGTCGCGTTGCACAGCCCGAATTCGATCACCGGGCAGAGGTCCTTGAGGAACCGCGCATCGCTGGTCCCGCCGGTGGTGCTGGCTTCGGGCCGCAGCCCGGTCTCGGCCTCAACCGCATCAGCGATCAGCTCTGAGAATGCGCCCGGCGGGGTCAGGAAGGCCTCGCCATAGACCACCTGCCGCACGGTGCCGCCGTGCTTCTCGGCTATGGCTCTAACCCGCTCGCCCAGTTCCTTGCCGGTGTGCAGGTCGTTAAACCGGATCGAGAGCCGGGCCTGTGCGCGTGCCGGGATGACGTTGGTGGCGGGATTGCCGACGGTG
>JANOAD010000059.1:0-1527 GCA_031410955.1 Novosphingobium sp.
CGGCGGCGCAGGGGACGATGAACAACTTCACCTTCGGCAACGCACGCTACCAGTACTATGAAACCATCGCTGGAGGAGCCGGGGCCGGACCGGATTTCGACGGGGCCTCGGCTGTGCAGACCCATATGACCAACTCGCGCCTGACCGATCCCGAAGTGCTCGAAACGCGCTTCCCGGTATTGCTCGAGAAGTTCAGCATCCGGCGCGGCTCCGGCGGCGCGGGCCGGCACAAGGGCGGGGACGGCGCAGTGCGGCGGGTGCGGTTCCTCGAAGCGATGGATGCGGGGATCCTCTCGAACCGTCGCCGTGTGCCGCCGTTCGGACTGGCGGGTGGGGCGGAAGGTGCGTTGGGAATCAATACGTTGGTACGAAGCTCAGGCGAAGTTGAGGTTCATCCCGCAACCGCGAGTGTGACAGTTGGCCCCGGCGATGTCATGGAAATTCACACGCCCGGCGGGGGAGGCTACGGCAAGGCATGAATTACTGGCCACTCCTTGGCATTCTCGTCATCGTCGCGGGCTTTGTGCTGAGGTTCAATCCGCTGCTGGTGGTCGCCGCGTCGGCGCTGACGACGGGCGTCGCGGCGGGGCTGGACTTGCACGCGATCGTCTCTGCTTTCGGCAAGGCGTTCAACGACACCCGCTATGTCAGCGTGATCTGGATCGTGCTGCCGGTGATCGGACTGCTTGAGCGGCACGGCTTGCAGGAACGGGCCAAGGCGCTGATCGCGGGGCTCAAAGGCGCGACCCTCGGGCGCCTGCTCACTGGCTACATGCTGATCCGGCAGATCACCGCCGCGCTCGGGCTGACTTCGGTGGCAGGCCAAGCTCAGACCGTCCGCCCGCTGGTCGCGCCGATGGCCGAGGCGGCGGCGGAGGCGATGGGGCCGCTCGACGATGCCCAACGCGAGAAGGTCAAAGCACTCGCCGCCGCGACCGACAATGTCGGGCTGTTCTTCGGCGAGGACATCTTCATCGCGATCGGCTCGATCCTGCTGATGGTCGGGTTTCTGGAGCAACAAGGGATCGTGCTCAGCCCGTTCGAGCTCTCGGTCTGGGCGATCCCCAGCGCAATCGCCGCGTTTCTGATCCACGGGTTTCGGCTGTGGTGGATCGACCGCAAGCTGGGGTCTGCGAAATGATCGGCCTGCCGCAGGTCTACTTGCTCACCGGGGTGGTCTTTGCCGTCTGGGCGCTGCTCTCCGCGCACGATGCCAGCAATCCCAAGCGCTGGTCCAACGCCGTATTCTGGGCCCTGGTGGCGGTGTCGATGCTGCTCGGTAACCGCCTTGGCGACTTCGGCAACGGACTGCTGGTGATTGCGCTGGTCGCGATTGCCGGGCTGCGCGGGCTGGGGCGCGGCACGACGGAGAGCGCCACCACAGAGCGAGCCGCCAATGCCCAACGCTATGGCAACAGACTGTTCCTGCTCGCACTGGTGATCCCGGCGACCGCGCTGATCGGTACACTACTGTTCAAGCAGGTGCCCGATCTGGTTGATCCCAAGCAGGTGACGCTGGTCAGCTTG
>JANOAD010000060.1:0-1621 GCA_031410955.1 Novosphingobium sp.
CGACGAGGCCAGCCTGGCGCTGCGCTTCGCCTCGCGCCGGGCCGAGCGCACCGGCGGGGCGGTCCACTTGCTCGCGCTGGTTCCGCCGCAGCCGTTCGTGGCTTTCGGCGGTATCCAGGCGACCATCGAGGAAGAGGCCCGTGCCCGCGCCGAAGCACTGGTTACCTCGGCCGCGGGCAGCATGCTGAGCGAAGGCGCCAAGCCGCCGGCTATTGCGGTTCGGACAGGTGACGGCGTTGCGGTTATCCGCGAATATCTGATCGAGCACCCTGAGGTTTCAGCGCTGGTACTCGGCGCAGCGGCAAGCGGTGGCCCTGGGCCCCTGGTTTCACACTTTGCCGGCAGCGCGGGCCAGCTCCCCTGCCCGGTCTACGTCATTCCCGGCGGACTGACCGACGAAGAGATCGAGCGGTTGAGCTAGCGCCGCTTGCCCTGGTGACGGATGTTGCCGGGTCGGCCGCGCTTCGCCGCCATGTGGTTGCCCTTCTTGTGCAAGGGCAGCGGCCTTCCGCGCGCCTCGATTCGTCCGCCGGCACCTGCTTCAGGCTCGAACTTCAGCGCGCCGGTCAGCGGATTGGCTTCGGCCAGTTTGAGCTTCATGCGATGGCCCATGCCGTACTTGATCCCGCTGCGCTCGCCTTCGAGGACCTGCGCCTTGTCGTCATAGTTGAAGCGCTCGTCGCCCAGCACCGAGATCGGCACCAAGCCGTCGCCGCCGAGGCCAATGATTGTCGCAAACAGACCGAACCGTTGCACACCGGTCACGCGGCACTCGAACACCTCACCTACCCGCGCCGCAAGCCAGGCAGCGACATAACGGTCGATCGTCTCGCGCTCGGCCATCATCGCGCGGCGCTCGGTCTGGCTGATCGCCTCGGAGACGCGGGTCAGGTCAGCGCGGTCGCGGTCTGACAGGCCGCTGTGTGCGGGTAGATTGCCCTTGGGTGCGGGTAGTTCGAGCCCGTAGCCGTCGACTAGCGCGCGGTGCACCAGCAGGTCCGAATAGCGCCGGATCGGCGAAGTGAAATGCGCGTAGGAGCCGAGCGCCAGACCGAAATGCCCGGCATTGCGCGGGCCATAAAAGGCCTGGGTCTGGCTCCGCAACACCGCTTCCATGATCACCGCTTTTTCGCTCTCGTCGGCAATGTCTTTGAGGATGCGGTTGAACAGCCCAGGGGTGATGACCTGCCCCAGCGACAGCTGCTTGTCGAACGTCGCCAAATAATCCTTGAGCGCTATCAGCTTTTCGCGGCTCGGCGGTTCGTGCACGCGGTAGACCACCGGGGCGACCTTGGCCTCGAGCGCCTTGGCGGCGGCGACATTGGCGGTGATCATGAAGTCTTCGACCACTTTGTGCGCTTCGAGCGACTGGCGCAGCGCGATCTCCTTGATCTTGCCGTCCTCGCCCAGCACCACGCGGCGTTCGGGCAGTTCCAGCGCCAGCGGATCGCGTGCGTTGCGCGCGGCGGTGAGCGCGCGCCACGCGGCCCACAATGCCGTCAATTGCGGGTCGTTCTCGCCTTCGTCCACGCGCCGCTGCGCCTCTTCGTAAGCGATCACCTCGTGGATTCGCACCACAGCGCGGGTGAAGCGCCATGACGTCACTTTGCCCTCAGCAGTG
>JANOAD010000061.1:0-13267 GCA_031410955.1 Novosphingobium sp.
GGCGAGGTGGTAGTCGTAGACCGTCGCCGGACTGACCATGCTTTCATAGCTCAGCCGCAGCTTGCTCACCACCCATTCGGGGTTGTCGCCAAGGCCCGCGCTATAGCTCGCCTCGGGAAAGGTGATCGGTTCGATCCGCGCGGGATCGTCGTAGTAGCGCAGCTCGATCTGGTCGAGCCCGGCCAGCCGGCCTTCGACCACATAGAAATCGCGGAACAGGTCGAACCCGGTCAGGTAGAACGCGTCCGATCCCTCGATCAGCGTCTCCCAGTTGGCGGGGTCAGACAGTGGGGCACTGGCCAGGCGGAAGTTCTCGTGGGTGTCGTTGGCGTGGACGTAGATTCGGTCCTCGCGTAGCTCGACGTCGTATTCCACGCCCGGCTGCCGCGGTTTGACCAGGATCGGCGCGGCCAGCGGATCGGCCGTCGGGACCAGCCGCACTTCGCTGGTTTCGTGATCCGAGGTGCCGATGATCAGCCACTGCTCGTTGGCCGAAAGCGAGGTGCCGACGCGGAAACCCTCGTCGTCCTCGTGGTACAGTTCGACATCGCTTTCGAGCGGCTGGCCGAGCCAGTGCAGCCGCGCATTGTCGGTGCGCCACTGTTCGTTGGCGAGGCTGTAGACGAGGCCCTGGTCATGGCCGACCCAGACCAGCGAGCTGAGCGTGCCGGGAATCTCGTCGGGCAAGACCTCGCCGCTGGCGATGACCTTGATCCGCGCGGTGAAGCGTTCGGAGCCATTGTCGTCGACCGACCAGGCGAGCTTGGTCCCATCGTTCGACACCGCAATCGCGCCCAGCCGGAAATACTCCTTGCCCGCCGCCAGCGCGACCTCGTCGAGCACCAGCTCGTCCGGACCACCGTCCACTGGCCGGCGCCACCATTTCTTGTACTCCGCACCCTCTTCGAACTCGATCCAGTAGAGCCAGTCGCCGTCCTTCTGCGGAACCGATTTGTCTGCTTCCTTGATCCGCCCGCGCATTTCGGTGAACAGCGCATCGATCCGTCCCTGATGCGGCGCCATGCGCTGTTCGAACCAGGCATTCTCCGCAGCGAGATGCGCAAGCACGCCCGGATCGGTCACCTCGGGATAGCCCGGGTCGCGCAGCCAGGCGTAGTGGTCGCAGAGCGTGATACCATGATGCGTTTCGACGTGCGGCTTTTTCGGCGCGACAGGGGGTGTGGCAAGAGTCATGCAGGCGCTCTATGGTGCTGCCATTCTACCCGCAAGCAACACCGGAAATTTGCCATGTTGATGAACACACACGAAGCCCGCCTCGATGCCTTGCGCAAGGAGCTGAAGCGCCGCAATCTTGACGGGTTCGTGGTGCCCATCTCGGATGAGCACATGAGCGAATATGTGGGTGCCTACGCCCAGCGGCTCGCCTGGCTGACCGGGTTCGGCGGCTCGGCCGGATCGGCAGTGGTGCTGGCCGATGAGGCCGCGATATTCGTTGATGGACGCTATACCCTGCAGGTGCGCGAGCAGGTCAACGGGCGGCTGTTCGATTACCAGTCGACGCTCGAGACAAGCATAGCCGACTGGCTTGCGGCGAATGCTCCTGAAGGCGCCAAGATCGGCTTCGATCCGTGGCTCCACGGCAAACCGTGGGTCGATGCGTGCAACACCGCGCTGACCAATAAGGGCGCGAAGATGGTGCCGGTCGACGGCAACCCGATCGATGCGGTGTGGAGTGACCAGCCCGCCCCATCGCTCGCCCCGGCCATGGTTCACGGCAATAAATATGCCGGACAGTCGAGCGAAGCCAAGCGCAGCCAGGTTGCCGAATGGCTGACCGCGCGGGGGCTTGATGCAGCAGTAGTCTCCGCGCTCGACGGGGTCGCCTGGCTGCTCAACCTGCGCGGGCAAGATGTCGAGCGGACCCCGGTGGCACTGTCGTTCGTGCTCGCCCATGCCGACGGCACCGCCGAGCTGTTCATTGCTGGCGAAAAGGTCACGCCGGAGCTGCGCGCGCACCTCGGCAATGCGGTGACCATACGCGAGCGCGAGGAGTTCGTGCCTCAGCTTAAGGCGTTGACCGCCAAGAAAGTAGCAGTCGACGCGGAGCGCTCGGTTGCGGCGGTTTTCGACGCGCTCGAAGGTGCTGGCGCGACCGTTATGGCGATGACCGATCCGACCGTGCTCGCCAAGGCGGTCAAAAACCCCGTCGAGCAGGCCGGACAGCGCGCCGCGCAGGCGCGCGACGGCGCGGCGATCGCCAAATTCCTGCATTGGCTGAGCCTCGAAGCCCACAACGGCGAACTCGACGAATTGTTAGCCGCTGCTCGGCTCCGCGCGTTCCGTGACGAGACCGAGCTGCTCAAAGACCTGTCATTCGATACGATTTCGGCCGCCGGGCCGCATGCCGCTAGCCCCCACTACAAGGTGGACGAGGCGTCCAACATTCCGATCACCCCCAATTCGATCTACCTGGTCGATTCGGGCGGACAGTATCTTGACGGCACCACCGACATTACCCGTACGATCTGGGTCGGGCCGGGGCATCCGAGCGCGGAACACAAGGACCGCTTCACCCGCGTGCTCAAGGGCCACATCGCGCTGGCCCAGGCGGTGTTCCCCAAAGGCACTGTTGGCGCGCAGCTCGACAGTTTTGCCCGCATGCACCTGTGGCAGGCGGGAGTGGACTACGCTCACGGTACCGGCCACGGGGTGGGGAGCTTCCTGTCGGTCCACGAAGGCCCGCAGCGCATCGCCAAGGCCTCGGGCGGTCAAGCCGGAACCGGTCAGGAACTGCTCGCCGGCATGATCCTGTCGAACGAGCCGGGTTACTACAAGGCGGGCGAATACGGCATTCGGATCGAGAACCTGGTGCTGGTCGAGCCGCGGGCGATTGCCGGGGCGGAAGGCGAATACTTCGGGTTCGAGACGCTGACATTCGCGCCGATCGACAAGGCGTTGGTCAATCTGTCGCTGCTGACGCCGGACGAGATCGACTGGTGGAACACCTATCACGCGCAGGCTCAGGCGATCCTGGCGCCGCAGCTAGACGGCGCGGCGCTGGACTGGCTCAAGGTTGCCTGCGCCCCCTTGCCGGAGCGTTGATGTTCCCTTAATGTTCCCACAACGACTCGAAGGGAGAGAGACATGATCGGCTATGTTACCCTTGGCACCAACGACCTGCCCCGCGCGGCAAAGTTCTATGACGCGCTGACTGCTGAACTGGGCGTCGGGCGAATGATGGAATTCGATACCTTCATCGCCTGGGGCACACCCGGCGGCGGCTGCGGGATCGGGCTGACCAAGCCTTACGACGGCAATCCGGCCACGATCGGCAACGGGGTGATGGCCGCGTTCGAGGCGGCAGACGAGGCCCAGGTGCAGCGACTTTACGACATCGCGTTGGCTAACGGGGGCAGCGACGAAGGCGCGCCGGGTCCGCGCGGCGACGGATTCTACGCCGCCTATTTCCGCGATCCGGATGGCAACAAGCTCAACGCCTTCATCATGGGCTGAGCAGTCGCGCTTATGGCGGGCAGGTGAACGAACAGCCGATTTTGCGACAATTCGCGACAAAACTGCCCGATTGCGGCATAAGCGTGCGACACCGTGGTCCTAGAACCGGACTTGGAAGCCGCGCGGCGCTGGTGTCCCCCTCCCCCCGGCCTGCGCGGCTTCACCCTATCCGAACGCAGGAGAAGTTCGCATGAAGAAGTCTTTGATCGGCCTTTCGGCGCTGGCCCTGGGCCTGGGCCTTGCCGGAGCTGCCTACGCCGCCGACGACATGCCGCGAGGCGATCCGCTGGGCGACAAGACCGTCACCAAGGCCGAGTTCCAGGCCAAGGGCGCGGCGATGTTCGACAAGATGGACGTCAATCACGACGGCAAGCTCGATGCTGCCGACCGCGCCGCGCACGAAGGCGCGATGTTCGATCAGCTCGACACCAACCACGATGGCGCGCTGAGCCGCGCTGAATTTGCTGCCGCTCACCAGCGCGGTCCGCAGGGTGATGGTCCGGCAGGCAAGGGCATGCGCCATGGCGGGCCCGATGGCGACCGCGGCGGCCACATGGGCATGATGATGATGCACATGGCCGATACCAACAAGGACGGCGCGGTTTCCCGCGACGAGTTCATGGCCGCGCACTTGAAGCACTTCGACATGATGGATGCCAACCATGACGGCCAGCTCACCCAGGCCGAACGCAAGGACGCGCGCGAAAAGATGAAGGCCCAAGGCACCATGGGGGGCGGAATGGGTGGCGGAATGCGCCATGGCAAGCACGGCGACATGCCGATGGGCGACATGCCGCCCCCGCCTCCGGCGAACTGAACGAAACGGGCTCGCTTCATTGGATCAGGCTGCCCCTACCCGCCTGCTGCTGGTCGATGACGAAGCAGCGCTGCGCGAACCCCTGGCCGAGTATCTTGTCCGCCAGGGGTTCAGCGTTGTTCAGGCGGACAGTGCGGCGCAGGCACGCACCATTCTCAAGAGCGAGCAGCCCGAACTGGTCCTGCTCGATATCATGATGCCCGGCGAAGACGGCCTGTCGTTGTGCCGCCACCTGGCTGAGGCGCACGCCATTCCGACAATCTTCCTCACCGCGCGCGGTGAAGCGACCGACCGCATCGTCGGGCTCGAGATCGGCGCCGACGACTATGTCGTAAAGCCTTTCGAGCCGCGCGAACTGGTCGCGCGGATTCGCTCGGTGCTGCGCCGCAGCGCCAAGGGCGCAGTACCGATCGGCGAAGACGAGCTGTTCGAATTCGAAGGCTGGCGGCTCGACCCGCTGAAGCGCCGCCTGACCGACGCCGAAGGCGCGATGGTCTCGATCTCCTCGGCCGAATTCCGCCTGCTGCTCGCCTTTCTCGAACATCCGCGCCAGGTGCTCGATCGCGACCGCCTGCTCGACATGGTCCAGGGCCGCGAGGCGCATCTGTTCGACCGCGCGGTTGACAACCAGGTCAGCCGCCTGCGCCGCAAGATCGAGGCCGACAACCGCAATCCGGTGCTGATCCAGACCGTCTGGGGCGGCGGCTACATGCTCGCCGCCGACGTCCGCCGGTTCCGCCCGAGCTAAGGGGCGCCTGATGCCGCGCGGCGTGACCCGCCTTTTCCCGAAGAGCCTGCGCGGCCAGCTCCTGCTCGCGGTGGCGGCGGCCTTACTGCTCGCCCAGGGGATCAGTGCCGCGCTGCTTTACCGCGCCCAGACCGAGCGGCGCGAGGCCGCGCTGGTGCATGGCGCGGCGATGCGCCTGTTCGCGGTCAACCGCGACATTGCGATGATCGGTCCGCATCCCCCGGGCAGCTTCGATGTGGCGCGCCAACTCAAGGTCGAACGCAGCCTGAGCATACCAATCCTTCCGGGCGATGTCCGCAGTCCCAAGGCCGAAGCCGAACTGCGCGAAATTCTTGCCGGACAGGGCGTCAATCCGGCACAGGTCGTGGTCCTGCGCCGCCCGGCCGCAGGGGACATGCACCTTGCCCGGCGCGCCGCACGACAGGCCCAGGTGCTGGGCGATCACGCCCCGCCGCCGCCGCGCCAGATGATGGTCGCCGCGGTCGAGCTGACCCAGCCGGGCGACTGGATGGTGGTGCGCCTGCCGGTGCCGCCGACCGAGCGCGCGCTGCTGGCGACGCTGATCGGGCAGACCTTGCTGCTTTATGCCCTGCTGTTCGGCGCAATCGCGCTGATCCTCGGGCAGATCACCAAGCCGCTCGCCGCGCTGACCTCGCGGCTCGAACGCTTTGCCGCCAAGCAGAACGCCGATGGCCCGCTCGAACCAAGGGGACCTGAAGACATTCGCCGCCTGATCGCGGCGCACAACGCCATGGAAGCGCGGCTCTCGGCGATGCTCGACGAAAAGGACGTGATGCTCGGTGCCATCGGCCACGATCTCAAGACCCCGCTGGCCGCCTTGCGCGTGCGCATCGAATCGGTCGACGACGATGCCGAACGCGCCAAGATGGCCGCCACGATCGAAGACATAACCCGCAGCCTTGACGATATCCTCTCGCTCGCCCGGGTCGGCCGCCCGAGCGATCCGCTCGAACCGGCGGAGCTCGGCGCGCTGGTCAGCCAGATCGCCGAGGAGTTCGAGGACATGGGTGAAACGGTGACCTTTACCCCCGCGAGTGAGCGGATCGTCCTGCCCCTACGCGCTACTTGGTTGCGCCGCGCGGTTCGCAACCTCACCGTCAATGCGCTGCGCTATGGCGAGACCGCGCGGATTGGGCTGGAGCGCGAAGGCACCGCCGCCGTCATCCAGATCGAAGATGACGGTCCGGGCATCCCGCCAGATCAGCTCAAGGCGATGCTCGAGCCGTTCACCCGCGGCGATCCGTCCCGCAACAGCGGTACCGGCGGCGCGGGGCTGGGCCTGACCCTGGCCCGCGCGATTGCCGATCAGCACGGCGGCACGCTGACGCTGCGCAACCGGACCAAGGCCGATGGCAGCGTCGCGGGCCTGACCGCAGAACTGCGCCTCCCTCTCAGCTAGGTTGGCGCTCAAATAGCCTTGGCGAGCGCGGCCGACAGCTCGGCGGCACGGACATCCTTGAGCATGCCGCAGCTGCGCACCCGCTCCACCGTCCGCGCCAGCTCGAGCGCGCCGGTCTTGCCGGCCAGCTTGGGTCCGAGCAACGCCTGGATCTCGTCGGCGCGGGCGGCCGAGCAGAACCCGCTCACCGTACGCGGCAGGCCGGCGGTAAAGAAGATCCCGCCGCCGCCACCCGCCAGCTCATCGAAATGCGCCTTGAGCCAGTCGAACCCCATGTCGCGGGTGCCGCGGTCGGCAATGACCGACCGGATCAGGTTCAGCCGTTCGCTGTTGCGGAGCCGCGGATCGGAGAAGCCGAGCAGCCAAGTACCGATCACCGGACTGCCCGAGCCGCCGACCGAACGCAGCGCAGCAGGCCGGAATATGGGGTCCTGCGAAGCGAGCCCCTTTTCGGCAAGCTGCTTCGCCATGTCGAGCCCGCCTTCGTCAAGCAGCACCGAGAAAGCTTCGCCGAACCAGGTGGGGTCGAGCGCCTTGCTGTCACCGGCAAGGTAGGCCTTGCCCGCCGCCGCAAGCTGGCCGCGCAGCTGGGCATCGCGCGCCGCCATCGCCATCTGCTCGACCACCTGTTCGCGCTGCTGCGACTTTTCGGGGTCCTCGGCAGCATAGGCTCCGGCGGCCGGATTGAAGCCCATCTTGGCAAGCTTGGGCGCATAGATCCGCGTCACCAGACGGCGATAGCCAGCTTCGCCTTCCGCGGTGAGCAATCCGGCGCCGTGGAAGGTGTCGAGCGCGTCCATCGCCGATCCGCTGGCATAGCTGTCGGGGTTAAGCGCGAGCTGCTCGGCCCCGGCGATCAGCTGCTGCGGGGTCGCCCGGCCAGCGCGGAAGCTGGCATAGAGCGAATCGCTCAGGGCCTGCGCCTCGCCGCCCGGCAGGCGCGCGGCTGTGGCGATGAGCGCATCCCAATCCCTGGTGGGCAGTTCGAAGCGGTAATAGCCGGTGCCGCCGACATTCGGAACAATCGCGCCCTTGCCGCGCAGCATGACCGTGCCCCAGGCATCGGTCAGGAGCTGGCACTGCTTCGCTCCCGTCACGCGCCGCACGCACAGCGGCACGCCCCAGCGCTCAGCCGGGGGATTGGCGCCAAGCATCGCATAGCGGCTCTGCGTCACGCGGTAGGAGCCCTTGGGTCCCGGCGTAAAGGTGACGAGCGGAACGCCTTGCTGGTCGGTGAAGCTCTGCATCGCGGGCACGATCCGCGGATCGCCCGACACTTCGGCCATGGCGCCAAAGAAATCGGTGCTGGTCGCGTTGCCGTTACGGTGCTTGGCCATGTAATTGCGGACGCCGGCGCGGAACTTTTCATCGCCCATGTAGCCCGCGATCATCGCGACGACGTGGCCGCCCTTGCCGTAGGTAATCGAGTCGAAGGCTTCGTCGATTTGGCTATTGGTCGGGATCGGCTGATGGATTGCGCGGCCGGCAACGAGCGAGTCGGTGCGCATCGCCTGGAAGCCCTCGGCCAAAGCTCCAGCCTTGATGTTGAGATCGGGCCGCCATTGGTTGCCGATGCGGAAGCCCATCCAGTTGGCGAAGCTTTCGTTGAGCCAGATGTCGTCCCACCAGGCGGGGGTGACGAGATCGCCGAACCACTGGTGCGCCAGCTCGTGGCTGACGACCATGCCGAAGGTCCGCTTGTGGCTGGTGCTGGCCTGGTCGTCGAGCACGAGGATCGGATCGGCATAAAGATCTGCCCCGGCATTCTCCATCGCGCCGGGCATGATCGGCGAGGTGATCTGGTCGAGCTTGGGATAGGGGATCGGCTGGTTGAAATAGCTTTCGAGGTGCGCGACGATGCCCTTGGTGCCTTCCAGCGCGAAGCTGATCTTGCCCGCGTTCTGCTTGGTGGTGACGATCCGCACCGGCAGCGGCTTGGCGCGCTGCGGGGTCGGCGGAACCGTGCCTTCGACCGAGACGAACGGGCCGACCATCATCGCCACCAGATACGTCGGGAGCGGCAGCGTTTCGGCGAAGCGGTGCACCGCCAGTCCGCCTTCGGTGGTGGTCGAAACCTCAGGGGTATTGCTGACCGCCATCTGCCCGGGAAGCGTGCGCAAGGTGACCGTGAAGGGGACCTTGAAGCCGGGTTCGTCGAAGCTGGGGAAGGCCGCGCGGGCATCGATCGATTCGAACTGGGTCCAGCTGTACCAGTCATCCCCCACCTTGACGTGGAACATGCCCGCCGGGCCGTTGCCGAATGAAGCCTTGTAATCGAAGCCGAGGGTTACCGGACCGGCGGGCAGCGGCTGGTCGAATACGAGGCGGGCGACCCCGCTGTCTTCGACCTGGTGCCACTTGCCGGTGAAGGTCTGCCCGCCGGCGGTGGCAGTTGCCTTGCTCATCGCCAGGTTACGGCCGTGCAGGTCGACGAAGGTGCTGGGCGCCTTCAGCGTAGCGTCGATTTCGAC
The DNA here is from genome assembly GCA_031410955.1 of Novosphingobium sp. Taxonomy (GTDB): domain Bacteria; phylum Pseudomonadota; class Alphaproteobacteria; order Sphingomonadales; family Sphingomonadaceae; genus Novosphingobium. The sequence continues at coordinate 8,931 of JANOAD010000061.1, forward strand.
ATGGCCCGAAAAATCCTCACGCGATGGATTGACCGTGAGGTCGAGGCGATATGCGCGCGGGTGGACCGCGCCGGTCAGCTTGCCCTTCGGAATGGGGGCGAGGGCCGCGACACCGGCCGCGGCGCTGTCGGCAGCTGGCGTGTCCGCTAGAGCTGGAACGGAAAAGGCAAGGGACAGGGTGGACGCAGCCAGCAGCAACGAGCGCATGAATTCTCCGATGACGACCATTTAGGTTTTCGGCTTCACAGACCAATCGCGCCCGCAATGCAACTGCACCTCTCGACCAAGCGCCGATTGCCCCCGACCAGTGTCGATATCGCGGGCTTTTGCAAGTCGCCGCAAGCGCGGCTAGAGCCACGGCAATGCAAGCGCCCTTCATCCTGCTCGACGATGCGCGGCCCGACGGCGCGAGCCCCGCGCGGCTTTACCAGTCGCCGCGCGAGGTTGTCCTCGCGCGCCGGGTCGAGGAGGTTCTGCCCGCGCTCGAGCGGATTGCCGGGCTATCAGCGGACGGACTGTTTCTCGCGGGATTCCTTGCCTACGAAGCTGGACTGGCGCTCGAGCCGCGGCTGGCGCCGCGGGCCGCATCGCGCTGCGGCGCCAACGGTCCGCTGGTCTGGTTCGGCGCCTTCGAGAGCTACCGCGAAATCGCGGCGGACGAGGTTTCGGCATGGCTCGCCGGGCAGGCCAGCGGCACCGCACAGGTCGGTCCGCTCGACCCGGCGCTTTCACCCGGCGGTTACGGCGCGGCTTTCGCGCCGCTGCAGGAGAAGATCGCCGCGGGCGACATCTACCAGGCCAACCTGACCTTTTCGCTGACCGGATCCTATCACGGCGATCCGCTCGCGCTCTATGCTGCGGCGCGCCCCGCTGCTGGTGCCGGGTATGGCGGGGTCCTGTTCGACGGCAGTCACTGGCTGCTGAGCTTCACGCCTGAGCTGTTTTTCGCGACGCGCGGCGGTCATGCGATGGTCAAGCCGATGAAGGGCACCCGCCCGCGCGGCCGCGATGCGGCGGAAGACTCGGCGCTCAAGGCCGAGCTCGAAGCATCCGAAAAGGACCGCGCTGAAAACCTGATGATCGTTGATCTGCTGCGCAACGATCTCAGCAAAGTGGCGCTTCCCGGCAGCGTCAAGGTCGAGCAGGCCTTTGCAGTCGAAAGCTATCCCACGGTTCACCAGATGGTGACGACCGTCCGCGCCAGACTTAGCGACGGCACCGGCGCAGTCGACATGCTGCGCGCGCTGTTCCCGTGCGGATCGATCACCGGAGCACCGAAGATCCGCGCAATGGAACTGATCGACGAAGTCGAACGCGATCCCCGCGGGCCTTATTGCGGGGCAATCGGCCGGATCGATCCTGGCGGCGATGCCGCGTTCAACGTCGCGATCCGCACGCTGCGGCTGACCCCGGGCGAAAACCAACGCGGCCGCGCAGTGCTCGGCGTTGGTTCGGCGATCGTTGCTGATAGCGAAGTACTGACCGAGTGGCGCGAATGCCTGATCAAGGGCGGATTTGTGCGGCTCGCTGCGGGGGGCGCGGACCTGATCGAGACGATGCGTTTTACCCCCGAGGACGGCATTGCGCTGCTCGAACTGCATCTTGAGCGAATCCGCGCGAGCGCAAATGAGCTGGGCTTCGCGTTCGATCGTCACGCAGTGCGCAACGCCATCCAGGCGTTGTGTTTCGAAGCCGATGCGTCTGCCAAGGTGAGGTTGGTGGTTGCGCGCAGTGGGGCCTATTGCCTGGAACTGGGCGACCTTCCTGTGCCGTTCGCCGGGCCGGTGACCTGTGCGGTGCTACCCTTACCAGTCGATAGCGGCGACTGGCGGCTGCGCCACAAAAGCAGCGACCGGCACTTCTACGAAGCCGCGCTGGCCGCTGCGCGCGGGGCCGGGGCGGATGAGGCGCTGTTGATCCGCGACGACGGGCTGCTGACCGAAGGCAGTTTCACTTCGATATTTGTCGAGCGCGATGGCAAGCTCCTCACGCCGCCAGCCACACTGGGCCTGCTTCCCGGCGTGCTGCGCCGCTCGCTGATCGAGCAGGGCCGCGCGGTGGAAGCGGAACTGACTTTGGCTGATCTCGCCGGCGGCTTCCTGATCGGCAACGCTCTGCGCGGACTGATCACGGCGGTGCTGCTGTGAAACTGAGCCAGGCGCTGAGCCGCATCGCCCCGTCGCGCACCGCGGCGATGATGGACCGCGCCTTTGCCCTCAAGGCGGCGGGCAAGGACATCATCTCGTTGTCGGTCGGCGAGCCCGATTTCGCCACCCCGGCCCACGTTATCGCCGCAACCAAGGCCGCGCTCGATGCGGGCGAGACCAAGTACACTGCCGTATCGGGCACGGCCCGGCTGCGCGAAGCCGTCGCGCTGCATTTCGAACGTGATCTTGGCGTCACCGTCCCGGCCAGCCAGACCATGGTCAGCGCAGGCGGCAAGCAGGCGATCTTCCACGCGTTGATGGCCACACTCGATCCGGGTGACGAAGTGCTTATCCCCGCGCCGTGGTGGGTGAGCTATCCCGAGATCGTAAGGTTCGCCGGAGGCACGGTTGTGCCGCTTGAAACCACCCCTGCGGGCGGTTACCGAATCACGCCGGACCAGCTCGCCGCAGCGATCACGCCGCGCACAACCTGGCTGCTGCTCAACAGCCCGGGCAATCCGACCGGCTCGGTCTATTCGGCGGACGAGCTCCGCGCGCTGGGTGCGGTGCTGGCGCAGCACCCGCAGATCATGGTGATGTCAGACGATATCTACGCCCCGCTGCGCTACCTGCCGGGCCGCCATGCCACGATCGCGGCGGTCTGTCCGGAACTTGCGCCGCGCGTGCTGACCGTCTCAGGGCTGTCGAAAAGCCACGCGATGACTGGCTTCCGCATCGGCCTTGCCGCCGGGCCCGAATGGCTGATCAAGGCGATGGGCAAGCTGCAGTCGCATAGCTCGGGCAACCCCAGTTCGATCAGCCAGGCTGCTGCCGTGGCCGCGCTTGAGGGGCCGCAGGACTTCCTCGCCGACTGGCGCGCGATCATGCGGCGCCGCCGCGACCGGGTCGTGGCGGCGATCAATGCTGTACCGGGCCTCTCCACCCCCAGTCCCGATGGTGCATTTTATTGCCTGGTCGATGTCAGCCCCTTGATGGACCGCTTCGCCGACGACGAAGCCCTGTGCCGGCACCTGCTCGACCACGGCGTCGCGGTGGTTGCCGCTTCGGCTTTCGGGGGCCATGACGGCTTCCGGATCAGCTTCGCAGCGAGCGAAGCGCAACTTGATGAAGCAGTGCGCCGCATTGGCATCGCCATAGAAGATCGGGCCTAGCATGAATACCCAGTTGCCGATCCTGTTCGAAGACGGCGAGGCCTTGGTGATCGACAAGCCCGCCGGGCTGCCGATCGATCCGCCGCGCAATGGCGGACTGAGCCTGGAGAATTATCTCGAGGCGCTCAAGCTCGGGTTCCAGCGGCTGCCGATCGCAGTCCACCGGCTTGACCACGATACCTCGGGCTGCCTGCTGCTCGCGCGTAACCCAAAGGCGCACAAGCGCTTCGCCGCCGCGTTCGAAGCCCGCGCGGTCGAGAAACGCTATCTGGGCGTGGTCGCTGGCCTGCTTGAGACGGACGAAGGCACTATTGAACTGGCACTAAGCAAGATCAGCAGCGCCGAAGCGGGCTGGCGGATGATCCCGGCGAAGAAAGGCAAACCGTCGGTCACGCATTGGCGCAAGCTGGATGTTCAGAACGGCAATACGCTGGTCGAGTTCCGCCCCGAAACCGGGCGCACCCACCAGATCCGCATTCACGCCTTGGCCGGGCTGGGCCTGCCGCTGCTGGGCGACCCGATTTATGGCGACGGCAAGGGCGCCAAGCGCACGATGCTCCACGCCGCCGGTTTGTCAGTGCAGCGCGGCGAGAAGCCGCCGATCGTCGCGGTGTCACCGATGCCGCTCGATTTTGTCGCGCTGGGTTTTGCCGAGCCGGAATTCGAAGCCCCGCTGGTAGAAGCGAGCGATGGCTGACCTCCCGCCAGAAGTGGCGGAGCGCGCGCTGGCAAGCTTGCGCGAGAGCTTCATCACTGCCGCCGGGCCGGGTGGGCAAAACGTCAACAAGGTCGCCACTGCGGTGCAATTGCGGCTCGATGTCTATGCCTTGCGGCTCGATCCACAGGTATTTGCGCGGCTGCGCACGCTCGCCGGGAGCAAGCTGACCTTGGGCGGCGAGATCGTGTTCACCGCACGGCGCTTTCGCACTCAGGACGCCAACCGCAGTGATGCCCGCGACCGCCTGCTGGCGCTGCTCGCTGACGCCCACGATCTCCCGCAAAAACGCGCCAAGACCCG
>JANOAD010000062.1:0-3344 GCA_031410955.1 Novosphingobium sp.
CCCATCCCCGGCCCTTCCCCGCGGGGAAGGGAGAAGTTTGCAAGGCCCCATCCCTCCCGCCGCAGCATCGGCACCCCTCGCCGCTCAGGCCGCGCCGCACTGGCGCGGGTGGCGCACAGGGCAGGCATGAGGGATCGAATCGTTCGATGGGCGGGGCCGCTGCTGGCTATGGCGGTGTTGTGTGCGGGGCCGAGCTTGGCGGGGTCGCGGCCAAGACAGGCTGACGCCGCAACCTCCAGCAAATCTGAAACCAAGTCCGCACCCACCGTCCCTGCACCCATCATCGCCAAGGGCCGCCTGTTCGCGGTGGTGCTCGGGCCGGGTGCGGCATGGAAGAAGGGGCAACCGTTCAAGGGCCCGGGGCTCGATGCGCACCGGCTCTATTGGAAGGGGCTCTATGCCGAGGGCCGGGTCGCATCGGCGGGGCCGCTGGGGGACCGGTCGGGGCTGGCCTTGATCCGGGCGAAGAACCAGAAAGAGGCCGATGCGCTGCTCGCCGCCGATCCGGCGGTGCGGGCGCGGGTGCTGGCCGAGGTGGCGCGGCCCTACAGCGCCGACCTCACCAGCGCGGCGGTGCTGGTGGGCAAGTAGTGCGAATTTACTGGGGCGGAGCCCCGCGCAAATCCATTTTCCTACTTGGCCGATGCAGGTACACCCATCCGCGCCGCGCCCGCCCTTTGCAGCGCCGCGCGCGGAGGGAATTTATTTTGCTTTGGACTGTGGTCCAAGCGGTCCAAGCAAGGGTCAACTCGGTCAGTGCGGGGCGGCAAGGCTCTGCCGGAATTGCGCGCAATTGTTTGCGCGATCTGCTACGGCCCAGCGCACAGAACACAATATCGGGACGCAGAATGACTGAAACAGCCTTACGGGCGCCGCCGCGCCGCATGGTCTCGCGCTTGCGCGGTGCCGCACTCATCGTCGCAGTTCTTGGCGCGGGATCGGGTGCCATGGCCGCGCCGCAGCCCTCGTTCGATCCGATCACCTTCTTCACCGGCGCGACCGAGAGTTCGGGCTCGCTCAAACAGGCGTTCGGCTCGGCCAAGGCGACCCGCGTCACCGGCTTTGGCGCGATGCGCGGGGGCGGGGAATTCGTGCTTGACCAGACCGTCAACATCCACGGCGAAAAGACGCAAACCCGCCAGTGGCAGCTCCGCCAGATCTCGCCCGGTCACTTCGGCGGGACGATCAGTGATAGCAAGGGCCCGGTGACGATCGACGTCGCAGGCAACCGGCTGCTGATCAAGTACACCATGAACAACGGCATGAAGGTGCAATCGGTGCTGACCATCGAGGCCGGCGGGCGCAGCGGGCACAACGTCACGGTGGTGCGCAAGTGGGGGATGAGCGTGGCGAGCCTGAGCGAGACGATCACCAAGCGGTAGCGAAGGCGCGGCGGGCGCTCGCCGTTCGCTTTGGGTGAATTGAACCAGCCCGATCAGCCTTCGGGCAGATCGGCGGCGGACAGTTGCTCGCCGTCTTGCGCCTCGGCCTGGTCGGCGCCGCGAAAGACTTCTTGGTCGCCGGGGCCTTCGGCCTCGATCGCGGCTTCACGCTCGGCAGCGGGCTGGTCATAACCCACCGCCCGGACCTCGGGCAGCGCCCATTTGGCCATGCGCTCACGCTCGGCTTGCTCAGCCACCGCCAGCCACTGCGGCGAATAGGTTACGGGGTACGAATCCGGCCCGATGATGACCCGGTCCGCACCCGGCCAGGTCACCGGCCTGGCCCGGCTCAGCCGCTTCAGCTCGGAATTGGGGGAGGTCGAGAGTTCGGTGGGCACGCTCAGCGCGATCAGGCTGCCCAGCGCGAGGCTGGCGCAGGCGAAGGCGGCGATTTTGGGGGTATGGCGCATAGGTTGGCTCCGTTCCGACCTCTCGCGACCAACGACGCACAGCGCCTTTGGTTCCGGAACGGCCGGGCCGGCGGCGCCGGGGACCCAAGCTGGCGCCGACCGGCGACACGCTGTTCACCAGTGGCTTGCTCGCCTTCCTGCTGACGCGCCGAAGGGCCAGTCGGTAACCCCGCCGGTCCACAGCGCGAGCCAGACCAGCACCGGCTGGAGCGCAAAGCGCGGGGCATGGTACCACCAGCCGAGCACAGTTCCGCCCAGCGCTATGTTATTGAGCGCGTGGTTGATGTTGGCCGGGAACACGCAGACCGCGTAGACCGCAAGGCCGATCCCGGCCGCCTTGCGCAGCCGGGGGATCGCCGCCAGTGCCACTGCTCCGGCCAGTTCGGCGAGCCCGGTCAGCAGGATTACCAGCGGCGGATCGGGCACCCAGGCCGGGGTGATCCGGATGAACCCGGCAGGCGAACGCAGGTGCGCGACCCCCGCGATCAGATAGGCCAATACGAGCAGCCAGCGCAGCAAAGTGCGCGGGCGAGATTGCGGCGCAGGCGGCGCCAACAGGGTCTTCGGCAAGGCGCGCCTTACTTCTTGTCGCTGAGCACGGCGCCTTTGAGGGAAGGGGCCGAGGCATTAAGCTTCTTGGGCTTTTCCGCCTTGGGTTTGCGCACTTCCTTGTTCGATTTCTTCTGACTCTTGGCCATGGCCGCGCTCCGTCCAGGCAGAATGCCCGGGCACCACGTTTGGGCCGCCGGGGCAGGTTTGTCGAACGATTAGCGCAGGCTGCGGGCGAGCCGGACCAGCGCTTCATCGAGCGCCGAGAGGAACCGCGAGCGGTCGGCCTTGGCAAACGGGGCCGGGCCACCGGTGATCCCGTCGGCTCCGGCGCGCAGGTCGGCCATGATCGCCCGGGTTGCGATGGCGCTGCCGATCGAGGCTAAAGTGAAAGGTTTGCCATTGTGCGCGATCACCGCCGCGCCAGCCTTGAGGCAGCGCTCGGCGAGCAGGATGTCACCAGTGATTACCACCGTGGTTGCGTCCGCCTCCGCGGCGATCCAGTCATCGGCGGCGTCGAACCCGTCCGATACCACGGCCCGGCCGATCAGCGGATGTGGGGGTACGCGCAGCGCCATGTTGGCGACCACGGTAACGCCGACCCCGTGGCGCAAGGCAACCTTGTAGACCTCTTCCTTGACCGGGCAGGCATCGGCATCGACGAGGATCTTGAGCGCCGCCACGAGACTAGAGCCTGATGACTTGGCATGGACCCGCCCTGACGGAGCCGAATTTGGTCCGTGGGGAGGCGCGAGGAGAGAGCGATGCTGTGGCATCGTGATCGACGAGCAACGCTCCCACGGAGCAAATTCGGCCCGCCGCTGCGCGGTTGGACTGGGAAGTCCCCGGGTGGGCGGTGGGTGTAGTGCAGGGGGCACCCCCCCCCGCGTGGCGCCCCGCCATTGCACCGGGGATACCAATACAAAAAGGGTTGGTAAAATAC
>JANOAD010000063.1:0-17222 GCA_031410955.1 Novosphingobium sp.
CGATAACCCCCACCCCCAGCCCCTCCCCTGAAGGGGAGGGGGGCTGCGCAAAAACCCCGCTCATTCCCCCACCTCCCGCGCGGGTGCCTCAGCCAACCGCACCAGCCCCTGGCGCGAGGCCGAGACCAGAATCTCGCGCCCGCGGAACTCGATCACCGCCAGCTTGAGCGTGGGCGAGAGCATCGTCGTCTCGACGATCCGCACCGACTTCGTGGCATTCTGCGGGGCGCCCAGCTTCGCCTGCATGCGCTGGGCGAGCTTGAGGCTGGCCCATGCGAGGCCGCCGATCAGCGGTAGCAGGACCAGCAGCTTGACCAGGTACCAGATCATGCCGGGCTTCCTTCGCTGCCGAGCATCTCGACGATCTTGAGCCCGAACCGGCCGCCTTGCGCGACGATCTCGCCGCGCGCGATCAGCGTGCCGTTGACGTGGACGTCGAGCAGTTCGTCGGTCAGCCGGTCGAGCATCACGACGCTGTCCTCGGCCAGCGCGAGCACGTCCTTGAGTGCCATCTGGGTGCGCCCGAGCTCGACTGACAGGCGGACATCGACCTCCTTGATCAGATCGAACCCGCGGGTGTGAATGGTCATCGTTATCCCCTTGAAATCGTTTAGTTCGCGAGCTGCGTCAGGCGTAGCGCAATGCGGTCGTCCTGTGCCCCGACGGTGCCGTGCGCGATCGTGCGGCCGCCGATCGACAGCGGCACCGCGCGGGCCACCGCCACCGGCAAGACCGTGCCCGGCTCAAGCGCAGCAAGCGCGGCGAGCGAGACCGGCATGTCGACCAAGGTTGCCGTCAGCCCCAGCGACAGCCCAGCGAAAGGTGCGGCGGCAGGGTCGGCGGCGCCGGTGCGGCGCGGCGCGGCGGCGGGACCATCGCCCAGCGTAGCGGCCAGCTTCGGCAGGTTGCTGAGCGGCAGGGCGAGCGTGAGCAGCCACGGTGCCTTGGTCCCTTCCATCACTTCGATCGAAAGCACCGCCAGCTTGGCCCCGGCGGGGAAGGGGACAAATTCGGCCAGCCGGGTCGAACGCTTGAGCGCCTCGACCGCCGGGCTACCCAGCGCTGCGCCAAGGCATTCGGCCAACGCCGCTTCAAACCGCTGGACCAGCAATTCAGCCGAGAGCGGAAAGGCGTCGGGCAGCGGTCCGTGATGCTCGCCGCTGCCGCCATAGGCGCGGTCGACCAGCCGCAGTACCGCGGCCCCGGCAACCGAACCAAGCAAGCTGACCCCGGGGATGCCGGTCGCATAGAGCGCATTCGCCGCAAGCGGGCCGACTTGCTGGATCAGCTCGCCTTCGCTCTGTTCCTGCGGGGCAAGCGGGGTAACGGTGGGTGCCTCGCCGCCGACCAGCCGGGCGAGCGCCTTGGCGATCAGCGGGGCGAGCCGCACGCCGAGCGTGGCCAGCGCGCCAATCTGGTCGCCAGGTTCAGCGCCGCGCCGCAGCAGCTCGGCGCAATGCTGCGCCGCGACCCGTTCGGGGACGAAGGAGTGCTGGGTGTTCACTGGACCAGGAAACTCTTGAAGTAGACGCGGTCGACCCCGCCGAAGCCTTCGGTCTGGGTCAGCACCTTGTTGATCGCCTGGGTCAGCCGCGCCTGCAGGTGTTCCTTGCCCGCCGGGGTATAGGCGTCTTCCTCGGGCGTATCGGCAAGCACGATCAGGATCTCGCTGCGGATCGCCAGTTCGTGCTTTTTGAGCCACAGCAGCACGCGGCCATCGCGGCGGGTCGAGCAGGCGAGGCTGATCTGCACCAGTGCGCTCGAGTTCCTGAGGTTCGAGGTGAAGTCTTCGCTGAAGCGGAAGTAGCTGGTGCGGTATTCGCTGCCGCCGTCGCCGTCGACTTCCTCGCCGCCTTCACCGCCTTCGCCGCCTTCGGCTTTGGGGGCATAGGGATCCTCCTCGCCCTTTTTGACCAGCTTGGGCTCGTCGCGCTTCTTGGCCTCGGCCTTGCCTTCCTTGCCGGCGAAAACGAAGGCATAGGTCCCGCCCGCGCCGCCGCCGACCAGCAGCAGCGCGGCCAGCGCCTTGATCATCAGGCCTTTTTTGCCCTTTTTCTTCTTCATGGGCTGTTCTTCGTCGCTCATGGTCGTGTTTCCCTTGGATTAGGCAAAGATGCCGCTGCGCCGCTCACTGCCCGGCCGGGCCGAGCCGCGCGGGGCATGGTTGGATTGGGCGGATTGGTCGCCGCGCCGCTCGCCCTGCTGGCCGCGCGGCTGGCCGCCGGATGAGCCGGCAGTCGCGGTGGAGGTGTCGCGCGGCTGGGCGGACTGACCGGTCTCGCCCTGCGGCGCGGCGCTTGCGGCGAGCGGCATGACCGGCTGAGGGGCGGCAGCGGCAGCGCGGGCGAAGTCCGGATCGGCGCTGGCAAGTGTTACCGCCACGCCGCGCTCCTCGTGACGAAAACGCAGTTCAACCGGGCCGAACTCGGCATGAGCGACGGTCAAGGTTGCGGCATGCGGCTGGACCGCCTCGCGCGCCGCGACCAGCCGGTCGACCAGCGTGGCAAAGTCGTGCGGACGCAGGGCTTCGACGGAAGCGGGTGCTGCTGCGCTGGGGGGCGCGGCGGCGGGCTGCTGCACAGTGAGGCCGGCGGAAGGGGTCGGGGCCGGGGCAAGCAGTGCCTCGCCGGTGTTGGCGCGGCGCAGCACAGGCCGAACCTCGGCGGGCCGATCAGCCGGGGCTGCGGCGGGTAGTGCGATTTCGACCCGCAGGACGGGCGGTGCGAGCGCGCGTACTGCGGTGGCGGCGGGTACGACGGCTTGGGGCAGCGGTTCGGCAGCAGGCGTGCTCGGCGCGGCACTGCGCCGGAATGCAGCCTGCGGCGGGGCTGCGGCTAATGCTTGCGCGGCGGGTTCGGCACGGGCGGGTATGGGGCGCGGAGCAGGAGCGCCACGGGGAGCATCAGCTTCGGTGCGCGGTTCCTGCGGGGCGGTAGAAGAACTTGAGGGCGGCGCCGGGAGCGGTGAAGCGTTCGGCTGCGCCGCGACCGGGGGCGCGGCTTGCACCGGTTCGGCGCTCGCTTGCAAGGCTGGAAGAACCGCGATCTCGGTAGCGGCAATGGCGACCACTTCATTTGGCGTCTCGGCCACTCCCGGTGCTGCCTTGGCGTCCCTGGCAGGCGCATCGCGGTGAGACGCAGCGACCAGCTTGCCAGCACCATGCGCGCGAGGGCTTTTCGGTGGGTCGATCAGGCTGGACATTACGAGCGCGGCGGGCTGCGCCTGTTCGGGTTCGACCGGGACCGGGGCTGCCATTGGTGCGGTTGCGGCGGCAATCGGCGGCAGTGCGGGCGGCAAGAAATTGCCGCTTGCCGGTGCCGGGATCGGCTCAGGCGCGGAGGCCGTTTCGCCTTCAACGGGTTTCGCAGCAGGCGCAACGGATGCCGATGCGTTGACTTGCCCCGGCAGGCCCAGAGCCAGCAAAGCTCCGAAATCTGCGGGTGCAGTCCCTTCAGGCACTGGCTGAAGCAGACTTTCGACCGGCATCAGGCTGGGCAGCGAGCTGGGCGGAACAGACTGAATCACGAAGCAAGACTCCTGCGGGGCACCGGGTTTGAAGGTAACTATTCAAGCCCCGTGCCAACCGCGCGCCTCGCGCTGAGTTCGGGCTGGACAACTCGCTGCGCCACGACCTGCGCCTGGCTCTCCGCGCGGGTCTCGGCGGCGGCGCGGGCGCGTTCGGCCAGCGCCAGTTCGTGCTGCTTGCGGTCGGCCAGATCCTGCGCGGCCAGCGCGTCGCGCTCGGTGGTGGCCGAAATGCCGGACAGGCCGGTCACGAACTGGCTCAATTGCCGCAGCGCATGGCCATCGGTAGCGAGGCTGCGCGCGTCATAGCCGCTCGCGAGGGTGCGGGTCCGCACGGCAAGGCCGCGCAGCTGGTGCAGCGTGCTCTCGGCCCGCGCGGCATCCTGCGCGGCGGTCTGCTTGGCGATGGCGCGGACCTGTTCGAGCCGCTGCAACCGCTTGAGGCGGCGTTGTTCAGGCGGCATGGCCCAGCAGCTCGCGCAAGCCGGCCAGGCTGGCGTTGAAGTCCACCGTGGTGCGGGCTTCCTGGCGCAAGAAGTCAGTCAGCGCACCGTGCATCGCGATTGCGCGGTCGAGCTGCGCGTCGGCCCCGGCGCGGTAGGCGCCCATCAGCACGAGGTCGCGATTGGCTTCGTAAGATGCTGTCAAGGATCGGAATTGCCGCGCCAGCGCGGCATGATCGGGCGCGACCACATCGTCCATCACCCGGCTCAGCGAGGCCGCGATGTCGATCGCCGGATACTGCCCGCGCTGGGCGAGGTCGCGGCTTAGCACTACGTGGCCATCGAGGATCGCGCGCGCGGTGTCGACCACCGGATCGTCCTGGTTGTCGCCGTCCGCGAGCACGGTGTAGAGCCCGGTAATCGAGCCGCCGCTCGCTGCTGAATTGCCCGCGCGCTCGACCAGCTTGGTGATCGCGGCGAGCGCCGAGGGCGGATAGCCGCGCGCCGCGCCGGGTTCGCCGAGCAACAGCGCGATCTCGCGCGCGGCGTGCGCCACGCGGGTCAGGCTATCCATGATGAGGAGCACGCGGCGCCCCCGCGCGCGGAAATGTTCGGCCAGGCTGGTCGCCAGCATCGCGCCGCGCAGGCGCAGGTTGGGGGCATGATCGGCCGGCACCGCGATCACCACCGTGCGCGCGCGCTTTTCCCCGGCCATGTGGCGTTCGACGAAGTCCGACACTTCGCGGGCGCGTTCGCCGATCAGCCCGACAATAACGATCTCGGCTTCCGAACCGCTCGCGATCATGTCGAGCAGCACCGATTTGCCGACCCCCGAGCCCGCCACGATCCCGATGCGCTGGCCGATGCCAAGCGTGGTCAATGCGTTAAGCGCGCGCACCCCGCAATCGAACTGTTCGCGCACCCCGCTGCGATCGAGCGCGGAGGCGCGCACGCCGCCTGCTGGCCACTGCGCCGAGGCATGGATCGGCGGTCCACCATCGATCGGCAAGCCTTGCCCGTCGACTGCGCGGCCGAGGAAGGCCTCGCCCACCGGGAGCATACCGGGGCGGCCCTCGGCGCGGACCCTGGCCCCCGGGCGTAGCATGACGGTATCGCCGAGTAGCATCATCAGCGTGCGCCCACTGCGGAAGCCGATCACTTCGGCGGTGAGCGGCGCGCTCGGACCGTGCTCGACCTGGCACAGCGCGCCGACCGGGGCGGACAGGCCTGACACTTCGAGCAAGCCGCCATCGCAGGCGGTGAGCAAGCCGTAGCGACCCGGCGCAATATCGATGCGCGCCCCGGCCAGCTCGGCAAAATGCGGTTCGAACAGGTTCAGCACTGGGCCAAAGCCTCGGCGATCGCGCGGCGCCAGTGGGCCGGGCCGTCCTCGACCCCGCCGTTCGCGGTCTCAAGCCGCAGCGCGCCGCGCTCGAGCGCGGGATCGGGGCGGGTCTCGAGCCCCTCGGGCAGCGCCTCGCCGATCAAGGCAAGGTCGTCGGGATGGAGCCGCAGCACGCGTTCATCGTCGGCGCGGGCGAGCATCGCGGCGGCGCGGCGGACCCGCGCCAGCAAGGCCTCGCGGTCGAGCCGAAGCGGGGCCAGGCTCGCCTCACACAACGCCTCGATGGTGACATAGAGCCGCTGGCGCAGCTGTTCCTCCTGCTCGGCATCGAGCCGGGCGAGGGTGATCCGGAGCCTGGCTTGCGCGGCGTCACGCTCGGCGATTCTGGCGGCGCATTCCGCTTCGGCATGGGCGCGGCCAGCGGCATGGCCCTCGGCCCAGGCGCTGGCCTGCTCGGCTTCGGGATCGGGCGCGGACGCGGCGGCGCCACTTGCGAAGAACCGCGGATCGGACGCGAAACCCGTACTGGCCGAAAGCGCCGCAAACGGAAAACTAGACATATTCGTCATCGCCGCCGCCTGCGCCGAATTGTAGCGTGCCGTCTGCCGCAAGGCGCTTGGCCACCGCGACAATCGCCTTCTGCGCTTCCATCACTTCGGCGAGCTTGAGTCGCCCGCGCGCCTCGATCTCGTCGCGTACGCCGTCGGCCGCGCGGCTCGACATGGCGCGGAAGAACACTTCGCGCTGGTCTCCGGGGATGCCCTTCAGCGCATCGATCAGTACCTCGCTTTCGACTTCGCGGAGCAGCACGCCCATCGCCTGCGCATCGAGCACGAACAGGTGTTCGAACTTGAACATCTCGGCCTCGATCTCGCGGGCCAGTGCGCGGTCGATCTTGGCGAGTTCGGGCATGATCCGCTTTTCGGTGGGTTTGCCGACCTGGTTGATGATGTCGGCGGCTTGCTTGGCGCCGCCCAGCGCGAGCAGCGACTGGCCGTGGCGCTCGCCGATGCGGCGCTCGAGCAAGCCTTCGAGCATCGCCAGCGCGTCGCTGCCGACCGGCCCGAGCGTCGCGACGCGGTGGACCACCTGGCTTTGCGCGGCGGCGGGGAGGGCGTGGAGCACCTCGGCGGCGACTTGCGCGTCAAGCTGCACCAGCAGCACCGCGATCGCCTGCGGGTGTTCGTCCTTGATCAAGGGTATGAGTGCCGTGGGGTTGAGCCAGCGCGCCAGCTCGATCGCCGGACCGCCGCCATCGCCTTCGGGCAGGATGCGTTCCATCAGGCTGTCACCCTTCATCTCGCCGACCGCCTTGTGCATCAGGCTGCGGACCTGGGCATTGCGCCCGCGGTCGCTGATCCCGTTCTGCTGGGTGCCGCCGACAAAGCCCGAGATCGCCTGGGTGATCTGCTCGGGTCCGATCGGGCCGAGGCTGCACATCTTCTCGCCGAGCAGCTGCAATTCGTCGGGGCCGAGCTGCGAGAGGATCTGCGCCGCCTGGTCTTCCTCGAGCAGCATGATCAGCACCGCGGCGCGTTCGGGATCGCCCAGCGAGGGAATGGAAGGCGCGGTCATGCCCGCGGTTCCGCGGCGTTCTGGCCGAGCAGCGAACGCAGCGCAACGAGCGCATCATCGGGCTTTTCCTCGACGATCCGCTGCGCGAGGCCAACCTGGCGGCCAAGCAGCGCGGGATCTGCGGCGACTTTGGCGGGCATTGCGGCCGCGCCGCCTTCGCCTTCGCCCGAACCCCCGCCGCCGCGCCTCAGCGCGCGGACCAGCGGGCGCACGCCCAGCAGCAGCACCAGCAGCACCGCGATCAACGCGACCGTGCTGCGCACCACCATGGCGAACCATGGCTGCTCATAGAACGGCAGGCTGGTGTCCTCGACCGGTTCGAAGGCGCGGATCATGACCTGGACCTGATCACCCCGATTGGGATCGAGGCCCACCGCAGCGCTGACCAGCGCCTTGATCTGATCGAGATCGGCGGGCTTAGCTTTCTTCATCGCCTCCTGGCTGATCGCCACCGCGACCGAAAGCCGTTTGATCTTGCCCGGTGCGGAGTTCGCGACCGAGACTTCGCGACCCAATTCATAGGTCCGCGTGGCCGAGCTTTCGCCGCCGGGGGCAGCGCTCGCGCTGGGCGCGGGGCTCGGCTGGCCGCCTTGCGGCGGGCCCGGCTTGGCGGTGGTGGGCGGGGGCGGGGTGTTCGACAGCGCGCCGGGAATGCCGCCGGCTTGCCCGGGCTGGCTGCCGGCCAGCTGCGACTGCGCCTGGCTTTCGCTGCGCACCACGCCGTTCTTGTCATAGCTCTCGCGCGCCGAAGTGACCTGGTCCATGTCGAGCTCGACCTGCACTTCGCTGGTGTAATTGCCCTGGCCGAGCATCGGTGAGAGCAGCCCGTCGACTTGCGCGCGGAGCTTGTCTTCGAGCCTGCCCTGCAGCTCGAGCCGGTCGGCGTCGACCCCGCCGCCTTCGCTCAGCAGGTGCCCGCGCTGGTCGACCACACGCACCGCGTCAGCCGACATCCCCGGCACCGATCCGGCGACGAGGTTGACCACTGCAGAAACCTGGCTGTCGGCCAATTGCCGGCCCTTCGCCATGCGCACCATGACTGAGGCGGTGGGCGGGGCATCGTCGCGCACGAACACCGACTTGTTGGCTTCGGCAAGGTGGACCCGCGCGCTTTCGACCCCGTCGATCTCCTGGATGGTGAGCATCAGTTCGTGCTCGCGCGCGGCGCGCAGGTGTTCGCCTTCCATCGTCCGGCTCGCGCCGAGCGGCAGGTTGTCGAGCGCGCTGGTCGGGTCGGGGCCGGCGAGTTTGCCGTCCGCGGCGACCAGCATCCGCGCCTTGTAGAGATCGTCCTGGCCGACCGTCAGCGTGCCGGTCTGGTTGTCGATAGCATAGGCGATGCCGGCCTTGTCGAGGCTCGCGACCACGCCGGCGCGCTCGTTGTCGTCGAGCTCGGAATAAAGGATGCGCTGCGGCGCCGGGGCGATCATCGACCAGGTCAGGAAGGCAGCACCGATCGCCGCGGTGCCGATCAGCCACGGCATCGCCTTGCGCAGCAGCGGCTGTCCGGTGAGGTCGCGCAGCCGGTCGAGCGGACTGCCGGGAAATTGCATCGCAGCAACCGAGGCGGGAGAGAGCTCGCTCATTTACCTAAACTCCCATCCGCATGATGTCCTGATAAGCGGACAGCAGGCGGTTCCTGACTTGCAGCGTCGCCTCGAAGGCGACCCCGGCTTCCTGGCGAGCGAGCATCACCTTGGCGATATCGGTCACCTCGCCGCGTTCGTAGCCGGCGGACAGTGCCTCGGCGTTTTCCTGGCTCGCCGAAACCGAATGCAGCGCATTGTCGAGCGCGGCGCCAAAGCCGCCTGCAGGCGTCGCCGCCGGAGCAGTTGCTCCGCCCTGGCTCGCCTTGTGGACGTCCTGCAGCAGGTTCGACCGGTCGAGGATCTGCTGGCGCAAGCTGAGGATCTGCTGGATCCCGCCCGCGCCTGCCCCAATGCCACCAGGGCCGCCGATCCCGCTCATCGTGCCGCTCCGGCGACTGCGCGGTTCTCACGAAACGCAGCGAGGCGGTAGCGCAGCGTGCGTTCGGAAATGCCGAGTTCGCGCGCTGCGGCGAGACGGTTGCCGCCGCAGGCATCGAGCGTCGCCATGATCGCGCGTTCTTCGGAAACCTGAACGATGCAGGACAGGCGGCGCGGGGCCGGGGCGGTGTCTGCGGCTTCACCGACCAGCCGCGCGGGCTGGTCGAACGCGATGTGCGCGGCGGTGATTTCTTCGGCGCCATCGGCCATTACCAGCGCGCGGCGGATCACGTTTTCCAGCTCCCGCACGTTGCCTGCCCAGCCATGTAGCCGCAGCGCGGCGAGCGCGTTGTCGGACAGCCACGGCAGCGGCTTGGCGGCGGGGGTGTGGCGCAGCACCATGGCGAAGGCCAGCGGGGCAATGTCCTCGGTCCGCTCGCGCAAGGGCCGCAGTGTCAGGGGGAACACGTTGAGGCGGTAGAACAGGTCGGCGCGAAAGCGGCCCTCGGCCACTTCGCCGGGCAGGTCGCGGTTGGCGCAGGCGATCACCCGCACGTCGACCTTGATCGGCTGAGTCGCACCGATCGGCACGACCTCGCCCTCCTGCAGCGCGCGCAGCAACTTGGCTTGAAGCACCAGTGGCATCTCGGCAATTTCATCGAGTAGCAGGGTGCCGCCGTCGGCTGCGCGGAAGAAACCTTCGCTGGCCTCGCTCGCGCCGGTGAAAGCGCCCTTCTTGTGGCCGAACAGCAGGGCTTCCAGCATGGTTTCGGGCATCGCCGCGCAGTTGACCGCCACGAACGGACCCTTGGCGCGCGGGCTGCGCGCATGGATGAAGCGGCTCAGCACTTCCTTGCCGGTGCCGGTCGGGCCGCCGATCAGGACGGGGATTTCGCTCGCGGCGAGCCGGTCGGCCAGCGCGAGGATCGAGAGTGTTTCGGGGTCGGCGGCGATCGGCATGCCCGGCGCGGCCAATGCAGCGAGCAGCGCGGCAAGCGCGGCGTCGCTGGTCGGGTCCTTGTACATGAAGGCCAAGCCCCGCGCGCCGTCGCGGCGGAGCTGGTTGCGCGCGCCGCGCTCGAGGCTGACGCTGGGGCCGGGCCCCGGCGCGGCGGGCTCGCCGGCGTTGCGTAACGCTGGGAAGGTGCCGGCCATGCTCGCTCCGACGATCGCTGCGGCGCGTTGGACCAGCGGTGCATGCCGCCGCTCGACGCTGCCCTCGGATACCCCTTCAATCATTTTCAAACCCCCCGGTTAACCATTCTTGGCAGGGGACTTGTGCACGCAGAACGTCGAAGGGATCGGTAACTTAAGGCCCCGGATAAGTCCCTATGGCGGACGGCCTCCGGTTTGCCCTGCCGGCCTAACCCCGGCCCTTAACTTCCGCAGTCTTGCGCCGCTCTATGGCCTGGCAGCCGCGACGGATGGTCCGCACGGTTGATCCTACAGGACTATTCACGGGAGTTATTCATGACCGTCATCAACACCAACATCAGCGCGATCCGCGCTGCCAATGCCTCGAATTCCGCCTCGAAGATGCTCGGCACCGCGATGGAACGCCTGTCGACCGGCAAGCGCCTCAACAGCGCCAAGGACGATGCCGCCGGCCTCGCCATCGCCACCAGCATGACCGCGCAGGTCAAGGGCATGAACCAGGCGATCCGCAACGCCAATGACGGCATCTCGCTGTCGCAGACCGCTGAAGGATCGCTGAGCGAAGTCACCAACATGCTGCAGCGCGTTCGCGAACTGGCCGTTCAGTCCTCGTCGGGCACTTACCAGGACGCCACCGACCGCACTTACATGCAGGCGGAAGTCGACCAGCTCACCGCGCAGATCGATCAGGTCATCACCAACACCAAGTTCAACGGTGTGACCCTGTTCGACGCCTCGACCGCGACGGTGACTATCCAGGCCGGCGCAAACACCGCCGACACGGTCGACCTGACCATGGCCGACCTCACCGGTCTGGCTGCCAGCGGCGGTGCGGCCGGTTCGTACGACGTCTCGACCGCAACCGCAGCGAACGGTTCGCTCGCCACGCTCGACACCGAACTCGACACGATCTCGAGCACGCGCGCTTCGCTCGGTGCCGGCCAGAACCGCCTCGAATCGGTGGTTTCCAGCCTGACCAACAACGCCACCAACCTGGCGGACGCCCGCAGCCGGATCGAAGACGCCGACTATTCGGCCGAAACGACCGCGATGGCCAAGGCCCAGATCCTCAGCCAGGCTTCGACCGCAATGATCGCGCAGGCCAACCAGAGCCAGCAGAACGTGCTGTCGCTGCTGCGTTAAGCAACCCCCCGCCTGACCTAGGTTAGGCACTGGCCCGGCGGTTCCCTTTGCCGCCGGGCCTTTTTTGCCTGCTCGACAGCATGCGCGCAGCGCGCCATCATGGCCCGATGATCGAACGGATAAGCAGCATTTCATGGCTTGCGCTGGCGCTCGCGGCTTCGCCTGCGCTTGCGCAGAGCGCTGCGCTGCCGCCGCAAGTTTCGACCGCGGCCAGCCTGGATGTCAGCAACACCGTGCACTGCGCTTACGATCTGATGTCGACCGAAGACCGCGAGATGGCGCTGCTGCTGCTCGAGCGTGAGGTCGGCTCGAGCCGCAAGTCGCACGCGAATTCGCCCAACCTCAAGGTGATCGACCGGCTGGTCGACGAGGCGCGGGCCCGGTGCGCCGCACCCTATGCCTGGTCGCGCGGGCGCTCGAACGCGGCGGTCTCCTATGCGATGAACGAATTGATGAGCGAGGGCGTGGCTCAGGCGCTGGAGGCCAAGGGACGCTCGGCCGCGCCGGTCGAGGCCTATTTCACCCAGCACCGCGCCGAGTTCGCCGGGATGAGCGAGATCAAAGGCGCAAATGCCGAAGCATTCCGCGGTTACCTGCTCGCCCAGGGCTGGGCGAAGGGCGAAGTGACCACGATGGCGATCGCCGAATTCTACCTCGAATCGCTGCTGACCCGGGAAAACGAAGCACAGCATTTCGACGCAGCAATCAAGGAACCGCTGCCCGGTTTCACAAAGCGCAAGGCTAAGAGTCCGCCGCCTCGGGCAAGGTCAGCAAGGCGCGGTAAGCGGTGACGCGCTTCTTCGCGGGGAGCGCGTCGATCGCCTCGAAGATCTTGAAACCCAACCGGCAACCGGACGACGTCGATTTGGTGTCGGTGGCATAATAGCTTTGCAGCATGACCGGCGCGACATCGCGTTCGAACACCTTGCGCGCGTCCTTCTGGCTCAGCGCCTTGCCGCGCTCGGCCGATCCGAACAGCTCGACCAGCAGCGCATCCTCGCTCGCTTCGAACGACGCATCGAGCGGGTTTATCGGTGCGCTATCATCATCCTCGATCGTTTCCTTGCACATCGGATAGCCCTGCGCGCGTTGCACTTTGGCCGATCCCGCGTAGAGCCGGAGCATGCGGTCGAGCAAGGAATCGCTCGCTGCGGCCAGCATCGGCCAGGCGGCGATGACGATTTCGCCGCGGCCTGAGGCGATTGCGCCTTCAACCTCGCTGCCGGTGTTGGCCCGCCGCCAGGCGTCGTTCAGGGCATCGGCATAGGCCGCAGGGAGGGCCGTCTCGGCAGCGCGCCACAGCGGACGGCGCTGCGCCAGTCCGGCCAACTCGGCGCGGCTGTGGGTGCCTTCGGGTGCGGCGATTTCCGGTTGCGCGGTGCGCCGGGTGATCACCTTCGCGGCGAGCATCTCGGTGGTGGTGGGCAGCCACATGTCTTCGTGGCCACGGGCCAGTGCCTTGGTGATGAACGGCTGGTCGATCCCGGCCTGCTCGTAAGCGAGACGCAGCGTATCGTTGCCGTTGATCCCGAACACCGAGAGCGGGGTCAGGCGCCGGCTGGACGCGGCGGCAAGTGCAGAGGTTTCGCCGCTTTCATCGACCCCGACCGCCTGGTGAAAGCCGAGTTGCGCCTCGGGCCCCAGCACGCGCTCGCGCCCCGCGACGAACACCTGGGTGCAAGCCGATGCGCAATAGTGTTCGACATAGGTATCGAGGTGGCGCTTGCGCACCAGTGCCGCGATCAGCCGGCCTTCGAGCGTCAAGCCGCCGATCGAGGCCAGGTAGACCCGCTTCACCTTGGGCGCGCGCTGCAGCAGCGCATCGAAGCGCAGGAAGGCATCGTCCATGATCGTGCCGACGATGTAGACCGTCTCACCATCGGCCGAGAGGAAGATGCGCGGCACGATCTTGGTCGAGACCGGCGGAGGCGGAACCGGCACCGTATACATCGGGGGTGGATAGATCTTGGCCCGGGGTGGCGGCGCGGCGGCGAGCGGCGCGGCGAGGGCCAGCGCCGCCAGCGCAGAAACCGCACGCAATCGAAGAGCCGCAACCATGCTGCAATAGATGTCAGAACTGCGCGCCGCAGGGAAGCGCCTTTGCGGCGGTCAGGCGCCGAAGCCCAGCCGTGCGGCAGCAGCGATCAGATCGTCGCGGCGATGCGGTGCCAGCCGGTTGGCGCGGGCCTGATAGACTTCGACCAGCCCGGGTCCGGCCTTGGCCGGTGTTCCGGTGTCGAACGGCGGGGCTGGATCGTATTCGAGCGCGAGCTGGACGGCGCGGGCGTGGTCCTCTCCGGCAATCCGGGCCATCAGAGTCAGCGCGAAATCGATCCCGGCGGTCACCCCGCCGCCGGTCACCCGGTTGCGGTCGATCACCGTGCGCGCCTGCACCGGTTCGGCCCCGAACAGGCTGAGCAGATCGTGCCAGGCCCAATGCGTCGTCGCCCGGTAGCCGCGCAGCAACCCCGCCGCGCCGAGCACCAGCGCGCCGGTGCAGACGCTGGTCACCCAGGTCGCCTCACCGCCGACTTGCCGCACCCAATCGAGCGCTTGCGGGTGGTCGATCACGCTGGCCACCCCCATCCCGCCGGGTACGCACAGCACGTCGGCGCGCGGCACATCGGCAAAGGTGGTGGTCGGCAGGATCGAGAACCCTGCGTCGGTCGGCACCGGATCGAGACTGTCCCACACCAGATCGACCTTGGCATTGGGGAGGCGCGAGAGGAACTGTGCCGGGCCCGTCAGGTCAAGCTGGGTGATTCCGGGGAAGAGCAGGAAGGCGATGTGCATGGCCGGTGATCTCGCACCTAATCGCGCGCCATTCAACCTTGCAGCCGCGCAGGCCATGGCATAGCCCGGCGCCGGGAGGATTACAGATGACTCGTTACGTCGGCGCGATCGATCAGGGCACCACCAGCACGCGCTTCATCGTGTTCGATGCAGCCGGGCAGACGATCGCAGTCGACCAGGTCGAGCATGCGCAGATCATGCCGCAGCCCGGCTGGGTCGAGCATGACGCGGGCGAGATCTGGGCCAACACGCAAAAGGTGATCGCCGGGGCGCTGGCCAAGGGCGGGCTGACCCTGGCCGATCTTGCCGCGGTTGGCATCACTAACCAGCGCGAGACCACGCTGCTGTGGGACAAGGCGAGCGGCGAGCCGGTCCACAACGCGCTGGTGTGGATGGACACGCGCACCTCGGATCTCGTTGCGCGGCTTGAAGCGGACAGCGGGCAGGACCGGCTGCGCGGCAAGACCGGGCTGCCGCTGGCGACCTATTTCAGCGGATTGAAGCTCGTCTGGCTGCTCGAGAATGTCCCCGGCGCGCGGGCCCGGGCTGAGGCGGGGGAACTGCTGTTCGGCACGATCGATACATGGCTCAGCTGGAAACTGACCGGGCTGCACCTGACCGATGTCACCAATGCCTCGCGCACCCAGTTGATGGACCTCGCGACGCTTGACTGGGATGCGGACATTCTCGCGCTGATGGGCATTCCGCGCGCCTGCCTGCCCGCGATCCACTCGTCGAGCGAGGTCTACGGGACCTGCACTGGCGTACTTGAAGGTGTCCCACTCGCCGGGCTGCTGGGCGATCAGCAGGCGGCGCTGTTCGGGCAGGCCTGCCTTGCTCCGGGCGAGGCCAAGAATACATACGGCACCGGCTGCTTCATGCTGATGAACACCGGCGAACAGCCGTCTCCCTCAACCTCGGGGCTACTCACCACGCTGGCCTACAAGCTTGGTGACGCGCCCGCAGTCTATGCGCTCGAAGGCTCGATCCCGATCGCGGGAGCATTGGTGCAGTGGCTGCGCGACAATCTGGGTTTCATTGCAAATGCCGCCGAGATCGAACCGCTCGCCGCCAGCGTGCCCGACAATGGCGACGTCTACTGCGTCCCTGCTTTCTCGGGCCTCTACGCGCCGCACTGGGATGACAGCGCGCGCGGGATCATCGCCGGGCTGACCCGCTTTGCGACCAAGGCCCACATCGCCCGCGCCGCCTTGGAAGCGGTGGCCTTCCAGGTGCGCGAAGTGGTCGAGGCGATGGCGCGCGATTCGGGGGTTTCGCTGACCGAGCTGCGCAGCGACGGCGGGATGGTGGTCAACGAGCTGTTGATGCAGTTCCAGGCCGATATCCTCGGGGTGCCGGTGGTCCGCCCCAAGGTGATCGAAACCACCGCGCTAGGAGCTGCTTATGCGGCGGGGCTGGCGGTGGGCTATTGGCAATCGACTGCCGACATCACCGCCAACTGGGGCATCGACAAGCGGTGGATGCCGGCGATGGAAGCCGGGCGCCGCGCCGAACTCTTCGCCAAGTGGAACAAGGCGGTCGAGCGCGCGCAGGGGTGGATTGGTTAGTCGATGTGTCCAGCAGCGCGGAGCAATGCAGCTTCGCCGGAGTTCTTTGGCCTGTAGGAAACGAACTCACGCTTGCCAATGGTGATGCCCAATGAGCGCATGAGTTCACGGTCATTCTCGGAATAGAGAATTGCAATGCCCTTTTGAGCCAAAAAGTCCCTCGCGCCGCCACCGCGACGGATACGCCTCATGAAATCGTCCTGCGCGCCAATGCTAGCAATTACGACGCGGGAAACAGGCGTTTCGAGACATTGTTCAAACATGGCTGCGATCCTTCTGCTGCCACCGCCAGAAGCCATGATGTTCTGCCTCAGCGAGCTATCAATCAGGGACCAGAAGTTGGGAGTGTAAGGGAAGTCTTGCACTAGCCACCAAATGTTCCGGGTACCTTGCGCAGAAAAACTGGTTTTGGCGTCACGATTTGCCCCACGCCTGAGGTATTCGGACCGCGCGCGAACCAGGCCGACAGCGCAGGTAGACAGGGACTCATTCACTCGCAGCAGGACACAAAGTTGATCAATCGCCTCGGGAGGAATCATCCAACCCGATTTTCCGCCAGTGGTCGATTTAACGTCCACTTCACTCTCGCCGACTAGCAGATCGAGAACCAGTCCGTGTGGCAGTTGAAGCCAATCGCGCAGCAGAATCTCGAACTTGGTGCCGAGATAGGTCTTTTCAGTCTTCTCCAGTTCGGAAAAGAAGAATCTCCCAGTCCTCGCCGTATCGATCACTTCATCAATCGCTGAACGGAAAAAGGAACGTAGCTTCTCTTCGAAAAGCTCAATGCCGCCGGCCGCTGTGAGCAAATCGGACTCAAGCTTTGCTAAATCTGCGAAATCAAGATGGCCGGACGGGAGTGGCTGATAGCCTGAACCCGCGAATAGAGTCACGCTACCGCCCGCACAGGAACGCCCTTGTTGACCTGCAGTGCTATCCTCAATTGATTGGCCACCGCCTTCGCAACCGGGGGCGGAAAAGCATTGCCAACTTGTCTGTAAGCTGCAGTCTTTCGGCCATAGAACTGCCATTCATCGGGAAAGCCTTGCAACCTCGCTACCATCCGCACGGTGAGCCGCGGCATCCCGACGAAATCTGGACCCGGCGCTGCATCGGCCATGCTCCGCCCTTCTACTCCCATCGCAGCCCATGCTTTTCGAGCACGAGTCGGCCCAAGATCCGGACCACCATGTTTCTTTGAACCGCCGACAATAGTAGGAGCTATATCGTTGGCGCGGTCAGCCCAAGCATCGACACCCTGCCAGCCATTCGCACCCATTAAGTCTTTCAATACGTGCCCGACGGTTGGTGGATTTTGCGGGAATGTTTCGGGCCACTCGAACGCATCAATCAAGTCATTGCGCAGCGCGACGATTACGACGCGGGGGCGCAGTTGAGGAACTCCAAAATGCGAAGCCTGAAACGGCCGCCAGTCTACGGTGTATCCCAGCTTCAGGAATTCGCGCTTTAGAAACAGCCGATATTCCTCGAAGACTGGCGACATGAAGCCGCGCACGTTTTCGATCATCACGGCCTTGGGTTGAATTTCGTCGATCAGCCGCAATGCCGCCGGGAACAGGTTGCGTTCGTCGTTCTCACCCAGTTGCTTGCCGGCCACGGAAAACGGCGGGCAGGGCAGTCCCCCAGCCAGCAAATCCACACCCTTAAACGGACGACCGTCAAACGTGTTCATGTCAGCAGTGCGAATGTC
>JANOAD010000064.1:0-27620 GCA_031410955.1 Novosphingobium sp.
CAGCTTGTTGATGAACTTCATGGTTAGTCTCCTGTTGGCAGTCTTCAGTTTACCCGGCTCATTCCCTGTCACCCGAAAAGAGCAACTGCCGGATTAAGGGATACTCCTTGCCAAATGTTTAACCCGCGGTGGCACCGGCAACGGCGTTGTGAGTAGCCGTTGAGACGGTGTTCCAGGTGTTCTGGGTTTCGCTGGCAAAATTCTGCAATGCGGTGAGCATCGCCAGGACGATGAGCGAACAGATCAGCCCCATTTCGACTGCTGACGTGCCCCTCGCGTCGTGGATCAATGCTTTGATAAGTGCCTTCATGACCCCCGCCTCCGCTCCTACTGCAGATGAACATCCGAATATCGTTTGTATTCCTAAGAATTGGTTTACGCGGGCGTCTTGAATGAAAAGAAATCCGACATCGATAGAAGTAGTGGCCGGTGCGCTGGTCGATCATGCGGGACGGATCCTGCTCCAGCAGCGCCATGCCGACCGGCAGCATGGCGGCCTGTGGGAATTCCCTGGAGGCAAGGTTGAATCGGGGGAAAGTGCGGTCGCTGCGCTGATTCGTGAATTGCATGAAGAGCTGGGGATCGATCTGGCGCCGGACGGACCGGAACGGCTCGCAGCCGCTGCAGACCCGGCTGGCGGACTTGTCATCACACTTTACACCTGCCTTGATTGGACCGGCGATCCGCGCTGCCTCGATGCCCAGACGCTGGGCTGGTTCACGCCGCAAGAAATGCCCGGATTGGCCATGCCGCCGCTTGATCGGCCGCTGGCAGCGGCGCTCGAACTTTGGTTGCAGCAGCGCTAATTAGCCGCTTGCCAAGCCCGGAACTGCCCCCTATGTGCGCCACTCCAACGCGCCCGTAGCTCAGCTGGATAGAGCATCAGACTACGAATCTGAGGGCCGGACGTTCGAATCGTTCCGGGCGCGCCATTTCTCCCTTCGGTCGAAACCCGCCCGGAAATTCAGCAATGGTCGGACCTTGTCCTCCGGGGCGCGCCATTTTCCCAAATCGATGAATTCTGCTACAATCCCGGTTTGGGCCGGGATAGAGATCGTTGCTCGCCAGCTTCCATTTGCGCCGCCAAAGGGCCATCACTATCCGATGGCACGCTAAGCGGGCAAAGCAACAGGCAGCATGACTTCGAACCTGACCCATCTTCAGCGACTTGAAGCCGAAGCCATCCACATCATGCGTGAAGTG
Source organism: Novosphingobium sp. (assembly GCA_031410955.1). Lineage (GTDB taxonomy): Bacteria > Pseudomonadota > Alphaproteobacteria > Sphingomonadales > Sphingomonadaceae > Novosphingobium. The sequence continues at coordinate 1,204 of JANOAD010000064.1, forward strand.
GTGGCCGAGACGGCGCGCCCGGTGATGCTCTATTCGGTCGGCAAGGACAGCGCGGTGATGCTGCACCTGGCCAAGAAGGCGTTCTACCCGTTGCCGCCGCCGTTTCCGCTCCTCCACGTCGATACCACCTGGAAGTTTCGCGAGATGTACGCGCTGCGCGACAAAATGGCAGCGGACAGCGGGATGGAGCTGCTCGTCTGGCAGAACCCCGATGCGAAGGAACGCGGGATCAACCCGTTCGATCACGGCGTGCTGCACACCGACCTGTGGAAGACCGAGGGGCTCAAGCAGGCGCTTGACCATTGGCAGTTCGACGCCGCCTTCGGCGGAGCGCGGCGCGACGAGGAGAAGAGCCGCGCCAAGGAACGCATCTTCAGCTTCCGCACCGCCAGCCACGGGTGGGACCCCAAGAAGCAGCGGCCCGAGTTGTGGAACCTCTACAACGCGCGCAAGCACAAGGGCGAAAGCATCCGCGTCTTCCCGATCAGCAACTGGACCGAGCTCGACGTGTGGCAATACATCCAGCTCGAGGGGATTCCGATCGTCCCGCTCTATTTCGCCGCGCCGCGCCCGACGGTGGAGCGCGACGGGCTGCTGCTGATGGTCGATGATGAGCGGTTCCCGCTGCGCCCGGGCGAGGTCCCGGCCGAACGCTCGATCCGCTTCCGCACGCTCGGCTGCTATCCGCTGACCGGGGCGGTCGAGAGCACGGCGGCGACGCTGAGCGAAGTGATCCAGGAGACGTTGCTCACCACTACCAGCGAGCGCCAGGGCCGCGCGATCGACAAGGATGCCGGCGGGGCGGGGATGGAAGTGAAGAAGCAGCAGGGGTACTTTTGACGTGCCACGGAATGCAAAGCGTTCCGCAACCTCAACCCCGGACTTGATCCGGGGTGGGGCTTGTTCGGAAACAAGAAAAGCCTGGCCCCGTGTCAAGCACGGGGTGACGAGGGGTGTTAAATGACGGAGCCGATCTACCAGACCGACAGCCTGATCGCCGAGGATATCGACGGTTACCTCGCGCAGCACCAGCACAAGGACATGCTGCGCTTCATCACGTGCGGCTCGGTCGATGACGGCAAGAGCACGCTGATCGGCCGGCTGCTTTACGATTCGAAGATGATCTTCGAGGACCAGCTCGCCGCGCTGGAAAGCGACAGCAAGAAGGTCGGCACACAGGGGCAGGAGATCGATTTCGCGCTGCTGGTCGACGGGCTGGCCGCCGAGCGCGAGCAGGGCATCACGATCGACGTCGCCTACCGCTTCTTCAACACCGAGAAGCGCAAGTTCATCGTCGCCGATTGCCCGGGGCACGAACAGTACACCCGCAATATGGTGACCGGTGCCTCGACCGCCGACCTCGCGGTGATCCTGGTCGATGCGCGCAAGGGCGTATTGGTCCAGACCCGGCGGCATTCGTACCTGTGCCACCTGATCGGCATCGGCAACGTGGTCCTCGCGGTCAACAAGATGGACCTGGTGGACTATGATCAGGCGGTGTTCGATGGAATCGTCCGCGACTATGCCGCCTTCGCCGCATCGATCGGGATCGAAAGCTTCGCCGCGCTGCCGATCTCCGGGTTCAAGGGCGACAACATCACCGCGACGTCGCCCAACATGCCGTGGTACCGGGGCCCCACGCTGATCGAGCACCTCGAAACGGTCCAAGTGCGGGCCTCGACCGACGCGGACAGGCCGTTTCGCCTGCCGGTGCAGTGGGTGAACCGCCCGAACCTCGACTTTCGCGGCTTTGCCGGGCTGATCGCGAGCGGCCGCGTGTGCCCCGGAGACGAGGTCAGAGTGCTCCCCTCGGGCAAGACCAGCACGGTGACGCGCATCGTGACCTTGAACGGAGATCTCGACGCGGCGGTCGCTGGCCAGTCGGTCACGCTGTGCCTCGCCGACGAAATCGACTGCTCGCGCGGCGACGTGATCGCTCTGGCGAGCGAGCCGCCGCAGGTCAGCGACCAGTTCGAGGCGACGCTGGTCTGGCTCGATGACGCGCCGATGCATGTCGGCCGAGCCTACTGGCTCAAGCTTGCCACGCAGACCGCGTCGGTCACGGTCCAGCAGCCGAAATATGCCATAAACGTCAACGCGGTGGGGGATTCGGGGGAGCACATCGCGGTCAAGACGCTCGAGCTCAATGCGATCGGGGTGGCCGAGATCGCGACCGACCGCGCCATCGTCTTCGAACCCTATGCGCAAAGCCGCACGCTCGGCGGGTTCATCCTGATCGACAAGCTGACCAATGCCACGGTCGCGGCGGGGATGCTGCATTTCAGCCTGCGCCGCGCGCAGAACGTGCACTGGCAAGCGCTCGACGTCAGCCGCGAGGCGCACGCCGCGCTCAAGCACCAGCACCCTGCGGTGCTGTGGTTCACCGGCCTTTCGGGATCGGGCAAATCGACCATCGCCAACCTGGTCGAGAAGAAGCTCCACGCGCTCGGCCATCACACCTTCCTGCTCGATGGCGACAATGTCCGGCACGGGCTCAACAAGGACCTGGGCTTTACCGAGGCCGACCGGATCGAGAATATCCGCCGCGTCGGCGAAGTGGCCAAGCTGCTGACCGATGCGGGCCTGATCGTGCTCACCGCCTTCATCAGCCCGTTCCGCGCCGAGCGCGACATGGTCCGCGCGATGCTCCCCGACAGCGAATTCGTCGAGATCTTCGTCGATACCCCGCTCGAAGTGGCCGAGGCGCGCGATGTTAAGGGGCTCTACAAGAAGGCCCGCGCCGGACAGCTCAAGAACTTCACCGGGATCGACAGTCCTTACGAGCAACCCGAAGCGGCCGAGCTGCGGATCGATACCACGCGTGAGGCCTCGGAAGCCGCGGCCGAGCGGATCGTCGACTATATCCTTGGCGGCCGCGCCGACAGCTGGATGCCGGTGATATGACCGATGCCGACCTTGCTGCGAACCTCGCCGAACAGGCGGGGCGACTACTCCTCGAAATTCGTGCCAGCGGGCGTTTCTCCGGCAATGCGCTGGGTGAGGAAGGCGACCGGCTGGCGAACGCGCTGCTGTGTGCCGAGCTGCGCCGGTCTCGTCCGGAGGATGCGCTGCTGTCCGAAGAAGAAAGAGACAATCTCGCACGGTTGGATGCCTCGCGCGTGTGGATCGTCGATCCGGTCGACGGCACGCGTGAATATGGCGAGGGGCGCAGCGATTGGGCGGTACACATTGCCCTGGCGATAAACGGCGCGCCTGCGTCGGGTGCGGTCGCGTTGCCTGCGTTCGGCCTGGTGCTGCGCAGCGATAAGCCGATCGTGGTCAAGCCGCCGCCGCCCCGGCTCAGGATGCTGGTCAGCCGCACCCGTCCGGCGCGCGAAGCCGTTGCCGTGGCTGAAGCGCTCGGAGCCGAACTGGTGCCGATGGGCTCAGCCGGGGCCAAGGCCATGGCGGTGGTCCGGGGAGAGGCTGACATTTACCTGCACAGCGGCGGGCAGTACGAATGGGATTCGTGCGCGCCGGTTGCGGTGGCGCTGGCGCACGGGCTGCATGCGAGCCGCATCGATGGCGGCCCGCTAATCTACAATCAACCTGACACCTACATCCCGGACCTGTTGATCTGCCGCCGCGAGCACGCGCAGCAGATGCTCGCGCTGGTGCGGGAGGTTCAGGCCTGATTGAGGCTAGGGTCGCGGCTTCGGGGCGGTGTGGCCACCGAACTTGAACCGCATCGCCGAAAGCAGACGATCACCGAACCCGTCGCTGAGGCGCGAGCGGTAACGCTCGTACAGCGACATGGTCAGCACCGGGGTGGACACTTCCTGTTCGAGCGAGGCTTCGACCGTCCAGCGGCCTTCACCCGAATCCTGCACCTGCGGCGAATATGGGGCGAGGTCGGGATTGTCGGCCATGGCATCGGCGCTGAGATCGAGCAGCCATGAGGTGACCACGCTGCCGCGCCGCCATAGCTCGGCGATTGCCGCGGTATCGAGATCGTAGCGGCGCTCTTCAGGGACTTTGGGCCCGTCTGCTGTGGCGAGCAGGGCGAAGCCTTCGGCATAAGCCTGCATCATCCCGTATTCGATCCCGTTGTGGACCATCTTGACGTAGTGGCCTGAACCCGAAGGGCCGCAGTGGAGCCAGCCCTTTTCGGCAGTATCGGCCAGATTACCGGCCGCGCGGGCCGGGGTGCGGGGAATGCTGCCGATGCCGGGGGCGAGCGTCGCGAAGATCGGCGCGTTGCGCTCCACCGCCGCCTTGGCCCCGCCGACCATCAGGCAATAGCCGCGTTCGAGCCCGAACACCCCGCCGCTGGTCCCGACATCGAGGAAGTCGATTCTCTTGGAAGCAAGCGCGGCCGCGCGCGCGACACTGTCCTTGAAATGCGAATTGCCCCCGTCGATCAATGTATCACCCGGTTCGAGCAGCTCGGAAAGCGCAGCAATCGCGCCGTCGGTGATCCGGCCTGCCGGGACCATCAGCCACACCGTACGCGGCGCTGAAAGGCCCGCGACCATATCGGCCAGCGTCGGGTAGCCGGTGGCGCCGGCGGTGACGATATCGGCATAGGCCACCGGGTTGATATCCTGGATCGCCACCTGATGCCCGCCGCGCAGCAGGCGCAGCGCCATATTGCCGCCCATCCGGCCCGCGCCGACTATTCCGATCTGCATGTCAGGTGTTCTCCGGACGGCGCTTGATCAGCGCAGTGCGCAGGCACGAGCAGACCACTTCGCCGCGCTGGTTGATGAGTTCGTGGCGGAAGGTGACGATGCCCGCAGTGGGTCTTGATCCGGACGGTTTCAACTCGGTCACCTCGCTGTTCGCGCGCAGGGTATCGCCGATAAATACCGGTTTGGGCATGACAAGTTTGTCATAACCGAGGTTGGCGACCAGCGTGCCCAACGTGGTGTCGCCCACCGACAGCCCGACCATCAGTGCAAAGGTGAAGGTGCCGTTGACCAGGATCTGGCCGAATTCGCTCGCCTTGGCGGCCTCGACATCGAGATGCAGCGGCTGCGGGTTGTGCGTCATGACCGTGAACAGCAGGTTGTCGGTCTCGGTCACGGTCCGGCTGATCTCATGGCTCAGACGGTCACCCACCTGCCAGTCTTCGAAGTAGCGTCCTGCCATTGTTCTGATCGTCCCTTATCGTGCCTTGTGCTCAGCCGCCTGCTGCGGCGAAGATGTCCTTCAGGAGGACTTCGGTGTCGGCAAGAGCATCCGGATCTTCCGGCTTGAACCGCGCCTCGACCATCTTGCGGCCCTGGACGTAGTCCTTGACGCTATTGACGCAGTCGAGCGCCACCACCTGGCCCTGGCGCAAGTAGATCACCGAGAACGAGCGGGTGGCAGGATCGCCGCGGACCACTTCGCGGTCATGGCCGAGTGAGAGGCCGACCGTCTGCAGTTTGAGGTCGTACTGGTTCGACCAGAACCACGGGGTTGCGGCATATTCCTGGCTGTCGCCGCAGATTGCCTTGGCCGCGCAGGTCGCCATGTCATTGGCGTTCTGCACCGATTCGAGCCGGATCACCGCGTTGTTGGCAAAGCCGTTTGAATGAGCCGCGCAGTCACCGATCGCGTAGACATCGGGCAGGCTGGTGCGGCAAAATGCGTCGACATCAACGCCGTTGCCGCCCGCCGCGCCTGCTGTAATCAGCGGTCCGACGGCCGGAATGATGCCGATCCCGACGATGACCAGGTCGGCGGGGAGGGTGGTTCCACCAGCCAAAACCACGCCGGAAACCTTGCCGTCCACGCCCGCAATTGATTCAACTGCGGTCCCGGTGCGCAGATCGACGCCGTGCGCGCGGTGTTCGGCTTCGAAGAAGCTGGAGAGCGCCTCACCGGCTACCCGCGCCAGCACACGTGGCAGCATTTCGAGCACCGTCACCTCGACGCCGAGCTTGGTCAGCACCGCCGCCGCTTCGAGCCCGATGTAGCCGCCGCCGATCACCACCGCGCGCTTGGCCCCGGCATCGAGTTCCTTCATCAACTGGTCGACATCGGCGCGGGTGCGCACTGCGTGGACTCCGACAAGGTCGCCGCCTTCGCAGGTGAGCCGCCGCGGATCGCCGCCGGTCGCCCAGATGACCTGGCCATAGCCGATCGTTCCGCCGTCCTTGAGCGTCAGCTGGTGCCCGTGCGGATCGACCTTGACCACTTCGGTGCCGCGCAGCAGCGTAATCGCCTTGTCACCCCAGAAAGCTTCGGGGCGCAGGCAGATTCGCTCGAACGTCTTCTCGCGCGCCAGGTATTCTTTGGACAGCGGCGGCCGCTCGTAGGGGATTTCCGGTTCGCGGCCGACCAGCAGGACCGATCCGGCGAACCCGTTCTGGCGCAACGCAATGGCGGCCTGGGCGCCGCCGTGGCCGGCTCCGACAATGACCACGTCTGCGCGTTCGATCTGGCTATCCATGGCATCTCCGATTCGGCGGCATCTAAGAGGGTTGGACCCGGCTGGTCCAGCCGTTCCTAAAAAGGGTGCGCGCCGGCACCATCTCAGGTGACGGCGTGGCAAGTCATGGATAAGAGCGCTAGCATGGCATCAGAAACGCAAGAGACCGGGCCGCAGCCGTCAGTATGGCGCTATGTCAAAGCCAGCCGCGCCCATGTGGTCATCGATGCCGCCGACTACTATGTGCTGATGCAGCAGGCGATGAAGCGCGCTAAGCAGCTGATTCACCTGATCGGCTGGGACTTCGACACGCGGATGCGGCTGGGGCCGGGGCGCCGGTTCTGGAACCTGCCGCGCAAGATGGTGAACCCGGCGCGGCTCGGCCCGTTCATGATCTGGCTGTGCGAGCGCAGCCCGGGGCTGCAGGTGCGCGTGCTCAAGTGGAACTTCGGCGCGCTCAAGTTCCTGTTCCGCGGGACGATGATCCTCGACCTGATTCGCTGGATGCTGCACCCGGGGATCGATTTCAAAATGGATTCGGCGCATCCGATCGGGTGCAGCCACCACCAGAAGATCGTGGTGATCGACGATAAGTTCGCAGTGTGCGGCGGGATCGACATGACGTCTGACCGCTGGGATACACCCGAACACCTCGAAGCCGATCCGCGCCGGCACAAGCCCTACAGTCAGAAGCTCTACGGTCCGTGGCACGACATGACGATGCTGGTTGAAGGCGAGGCGGCGGCGGCGCTGGGCGAACTGGGCCGCGAGCGGTGGGAACGCGCCGGGGGCAAGCCGCTGCCGCCGTGCAAGCCGCAGAAGCAGAGCGCCTGGCCGGCCAAGCTCAAGGCCGAATTCGAAGACGTCGAGATCGGCATCGCCCGGACCACCGCGGCCTGGCGGAACTATCCCGAAGTGCGCGAGATCGAGGAGTTGTTCGTCGAGCATATCGCGCGGGCCAAACGCTTCGTCTACGCCGAAAGCCAGTATTTCGCGAGCCGCGCGATCGCCGAGGCATTGGCGCAACGGCTGGCCAGGCCCAATCCGCCCGAAGTCGTGCTGATCAATCCGGAAAGCGCCGAAGGGTGGCTCGAACAGACCGCGATGGACGGTGCGCGGGTGCAGCTGTGCCACGCGATTGCGGCGAGCGATCCCCAGCAGCGCTTACGCATCTTTCTGCCCTACAATGCCGCTGGCACCGCGATCTATGTCCACTCCAAGCTGATGATCGTGGACGACGAGGTGCTGCGCATCGGATCGGCCAACCTGAACAATCGCTCGATGGGGCTCGACAGCGAATGCGATATGGTGATCGATGCGGCGCGGCCGGGCAACAAGCACGCCGCCGATCCGATCAGACGGGTGCGGATTGCGCTGCTGGCCGAACATACCGGGCAATCGCGCGAGGCGGTCGAGCAGCAGCTCAAGGCCAATCCCTCGATGATCGCGCTGATCGAGAATGCGCCGCTGACCGGCAAGTATCTGGCACCTTTTGCCTTGCGTCCGCTGACCGATGCAGAGAAAGCGGTGGCCGACAACGCGCTGCTCGATCCCGAGCGGCCTGAAGAGCTGTTCGAACCGTTCAGCAAGCGGCGCGGACTGTTCCGCCGCGGCGGGCTGCTGCGGCGACCGAAATGACGGAGAGATTCATGACCCGTGGCGAGATCATCCACGACGAGGGCCCCAAGGCCAAGCTGCCGGTCCCGCAGGAGGTGCAGGACGCGATCCGCACGCTGATCCGCTGGTCGGGCGACGATCCTGACCGTGAAGGCCTGCTCGACACCCCGGCGCGGGTGGGCCGGGCGTGGAAGGAATATTGCCAGGGCTATGGCTCGGACCCCGCCTTGCATCTCGCGCGCCAATTCGAGGAAGTGGGCGGCTACAACGAGCTGGTCCTGCTCAAGGACATCCCGTTCCAGTCGCACTGCGAGCACCACATGGCGCCGATCACCGGCACCGCCAATATCGCCTATATGCCGCGCGACAAGGTGGTCGGCATCTCGAAGCTCGCGCGGGTGCTGCACGGCTTTGCGCAGCGCCTGCAGATCCAGGAGCGGCTGACCGCCGAAGTCGCGCAGTGCATCTGGGACAATCTCCACCCGCACGGCGTGGCGGTGGTGCTCAAGGCGCAGCACGGCTGCATGACCGGGCGCGGGGTCAAGACCCCCGGGGTCGAGATGGTCACCAGCCGGCTCTTGGGCTGCTTCCTCGACGATTCGCGCAGCCGCAAGGAAGTGCTCTCGCTGATGGGGTTCTGAGCGCGTGGCCGAACCGTTCCAGCCGGTGATGTCCGTTGCCGAACTGGCGGCGTTCTTTGCCGGGGCTTTCACCGAACGCGCAGGTGGGCCGACCACGCAGGTTACCGAAATTGGCCCCGGCCGCGCGCTGGTGACGCTCGATCCGCAAGCGAGAAACCTGCGCCCGGGCAACCTCGTTTCCGGGCCGACGCAGATGGGCCTCGCTGATCACGCGGCCTATGCGGTGATCCTCGCGCACATCGGTCCGGTCGCGATGGCGGTGACCAGCAACCTCAATTACAGCTTCCTGCGCGGGGTAAAGCCGGAACGGCTTTATGCCGAAGCGCGGTTGCTCCGGCTTGGCCGCCGACTGGCGACAGTCGACGTGCAATTATATCAGGACGATCCGGAGCGGCCGGTCGGGCAGGCGACTGTAACGTACGCGCTGCCCGATGCGTAAGCCGATCCGGGCTACTCTGTGCTACATAAAGCCCCTCCCCGTCGGGGAGGGGTTGGGGTGCGGGTTCAACGCCAGCGCAGACCCCCCACCCCCACCCCCGACCCCTCCCCACGGGGAGGGGAGCAAGAGCTTGGTGGTGACCTAAAGGTTTTCGAGCATGTGCTCGGCCGAGCTTACCTTGAACTCGCCCGGGCCTTCGACGAACAGCTGCTCGACCGTGCCGTCGTTGACCACCATCGAGAAGCGCTGGCCGCGCTTGCCCAGGCCGAATGCGCTGCCGTCCATTGTCAGGCCCAGTGCTTCGGCGAAGTCGCCATTGCCGTCAGCCAGCATGGTCACGTCATCGCTGCCGCCGCTCTTGTTCCAGGCCCCAAGCACGAACGGATCGTTGACCGCGGTGCAGGCGATCTCGTCGATGCCCTTGGCCTTAAGTTCAGCCGCCTTGTCCACAAATCCGGGAAGGTGCTTGGCCGAGCAGGTCGGGGTAAAGGCGCCCGGGACCGAGAACAGCGCGACGCGCTTGCCTGCGAAATAGTCCGCACTCTGGACCGCATCGGGGCCTTCGGCGGTGGCCTTGACCAGCTTCACATCGGGCACCTTGTCGCCAACAGCGATCGTCATGTTCGTCTCTCCAGTCTGGATGGGGTTGTTTGTCGCGCCAGATATAGGGCGTAGAGGCGCGGCTGCAACGGCAGCCTGCATGGTTAATTTCGCTTTACTCCCCCGCTTTAAGATTGGGTAAACCGGTCAGCCCATGGTGCTTCTTGCGGGGACGGGCCCGCCGGGAGACTACAGATGACGATCAAGGGGTTCGCGGCCTGCGTGGCCGCAGCGGGTATGCTATTGTCTTTTCCAGCCGCAGCGGGCGGCATGGGGCAGTCCGAGAAGATTCGTCGGCTCGACATCATGCTGATGGTGACGGGGCTGCGCTGCCGCAACACGGCGGACAATTTCAATCGTGAATACGGCCGCTTCACCACCAACCACCTCGGCGAGCTCAATGCCGCCGCGCGTGACCTCAAGGCGCAATATTCCGTGCACTACGGTCCCGGCCGTGGATCCGACCGGGCGCTCGACAAGCTCAGCGTGCAGATGGCCAACCAGTATGGCCAGGGCCACCCGTGGCTCAATTGCGGGCAGCTGAAGCAGGTTGCCGGAACGCTGGCCGACATGCGCGGCATGCAGCCGCTGGTCGAAGCGGCGAACGACCTGCTTGACGACGGCGCGCATCAGATGGCGTGGCTGCGCTGACCTGAGCTTCCCGCCGTTCCTGACGGGGCGGCGGGACGGGGGCGATGGATCGGGGGCAGGATAGAGACCACATCTTTCCGGTTCGGGTGAGGCACAGGCCGGCGGGCGGGCCGCGCGGGTGCTTCACCGCCGCTCCTTTATGAACGGAACGGGTTCGAAAAACATATAAAGCAATCTTTATATTTGCCTCACGCGCGGCGCGAGGTTAAGGGCGGCGTCATTGAAAGGTGCCGCCGTTTTTGTTTTGCGGCCGGGCGCCTGAACCGTTTCACAGGAGCATATCGCCGTGGCCACCCTTGCAGCCCCCGCCAAAGACTACGTTGTCGCCGACCTTGGCCTCGCCGAATTCGGCCGCGCCGAAGTGCGCATCGCCGAAACCGAAATGCCCGGCCTGATGGCCCTGCGCGAGGAATTCGGCGCGTCGCAGCCCTTGAAGGGTGCGCGCATCACCGGTTCGCTGCACATGACGATCCAGACCGCGGTGCTGATCGAAACGCTGACCGCGCTGGGCGCCGAAGTGCGCTGGGCCACCTGCAACATCTTCTCCACCCAGGACCATGCCGCCGCCGCGATCGCCGCGACCGGTGTCCCGGTGTTCGCGATCAAGGGCGAAAGCCTCGCCGATTACTGGGATTATGTCGGCAAGATCTTCGATTGGGATGTCGACGGCAATGGCCAGACCGCCAACCTGATCCTCGACGATGGCGGCGATGCGACCAGGTTCGCGCTGTGGGGCGCGCGGCTCGAAGCCGGGGACACCATGCCCGAGCCGACCAATGCCGAAGAAATCGAATTCCAGCGCGCATTGAAGGCCTTCATCAAGGCCAGGCCGGGCTACCTCACCATGTCGGTCGCGCACATCAAGGGCGTTTCGGAAGAGACCACCACCGGGGTCCACCGGCTTTACCAGATCGCCAAGGACGGCAAGCTGCCGTTCCCCGCGATCAACGTGAACGACAGCGTCACCAAATCGAAGTTCGACAACCTTTATGGCTGCAAGGAATCGCTGGTTGACGCGATCCGCCGCGCGACCGACGTGATGCTCGCCGGCAAGGTCGCCTGCGTTGCCGGGTTCGGCGATGTCGGCAAGGGCTCGGCCGCTTCGCTGCGCCAGGGCGGCGCACGGGTGATGGTCACCGAAGTCGATCCGATCTGCGCGCTGCAGGCGGCGATGGAAGGCTATGAGGTCGTGACGATGGAAGAAGCGGTGACCCGCTGCGACATCTTCGTCACCGCGACCGGCAACGAAGACGTGATCACGGCCGAGCACATGAAGGCGATGAAACCGATGGCGATCGTCAGCAACATCGGCCATTTCGACAGCGAGATCCAGATCGCCGCGCTCGACAATTACAAGTGGACCGAAGTGAAGCCCGGCACCGACCTGGTCGAATTCCCCGACGGCAAGCAGATCATCATCCTCGCCAAGGGCCGCCTGGTCAACTTGGGCTGCGCCACCGGCCACCCCAGCTTCGTCATGTCAGCGAGCTTCACCAACCAGACGCTCGCCCAGATCGAGCTGTGGACCAAGTCGGCGCAGTACAAGAACGAAGTCTATGTCCTGCCCAAGCACCTCGACGAAAAGGTTGCTGCGCTGCACCTCGAAAAGTTGGGCGTGAAGCTGAGCAAGCTGACCAAGAAGCAGTCCGATTATATCGGAGTGCCCGGCGAAGGCCCGTTCAAGCCGGATCATTACCGCTATTGAGGCGAGCACAGCTCGTGGCCTTCGACAGGCTCAGGCTGAGCGGACTCTGCAAATAGCCCCATAAGCAACAGCCGCTCGTGCTGAGCCTGTCGAAGTACGCGCGCAACCCTTGCCATTCAACGCCCCCGCGCATAGCTGTCGGCCATGACGCTCACCCCCAACGCGCTGGTCTTGCTGGGCTTGCTGCTCGCCGCCTGGACCGTGGCGGCGCTGTGGGCGCTGCTCGGCGCGCGGAGCAAAGTGCGCAAGGCTGAGGCGGGGCAGCGCCACGCGCGGCGGCTCGCGCGGATGGTCGATGAGAGCCCCGCGCTGCCACTGCTGGTGCGCGTCGACGGCAAGATCGAAGCGCCGCAGCGGCTCGCCAACTGGCTTGGGCTCGAGGCGGTCCCGCAGTTCCTCACCGAGCTCGACGGCGGCCGCATCGATGGCGGCGGCGGCGGGCTGACCAAGGAACAACTCGACGAGCTGACCGAAGCCGTGCGCGTCACCCAGCGCACCGCGAAACCGTTCCGCATGGTAGTCACCCCGCGCGGGTCGAAGCGCAGTCTCGCTTTGCGCGGGCATCTTGCGGATCCGCAGGTTTCGCCGGGCGGCGCGGCACTGGTCTGGCTGTTCGACTTTTCCGACAGCGAAAGCGAGCTGGTGCAATTGCGCGATGAAGCGGCGCGGGCGCAGGGCGATTTCTCCGCACTCGTCGGCCTGATCGAAGCCGCGCCAATGCCGATGTGGTTCCGCGGCCCCGAAGGCGAGCTGCGGCTGGTCAACCACGCCTATGTCCGCGCGGTCGGCGGCGAGGATGCGCGGCAGGTTGTGGCCGACGGGACTGAACTGATCGAGAGCTTCGAAGGCCTAACCGCGCCGCAAGTCGCCCTGCAAGCTGCCGCCAAGGCGCTCCCGATCGAGCGGATGGTTTCGGCCACGATCGATGGCCAACGCCGCGCGCTCAGGGTTTCGGACCTCCCGCTCGGCAAGGAAGGCGTCGCCGGTTACGCGGTCGATGTCGAGGAGATGGAAGAGCTTGGCCGCTCGCTCCGCGCATTCCGCGAGGCGCAGCGGGCGATGCTCGATCAGCTGGCGGCAGGGGTCGCGCAGTTCGATGCCAAGCGCCAGCTGGTCTTCGCCAACCCGCCGTTCCAGCGCACTTTCGCGCTGACCCCCAAGGTCCTGCTTGACCAGCCGCCGTTCGAGCGCCTGCTCGATCTGGCGCGTGATGGCGGGCGGGTGCCCGAGGCGCGCGACTTCACCGCCTGGCGGCGCGAGCGGGCGGGCTGGTTCACCGCCGGCGCGGTGCAGGAGGAAGCCTGGGTCCTGTCCGACGGGACGCACCTGCGCGTCGTTGCCCAGCCGCTGCCCGATGGCGGGCTGATCCTGATCGCCGAGGACCGCACCGAGCAGCTGCGCCTCTCGGCAGTCCGCGACACGCTGCTGCGCACCCGCACCGCGACCTTTGACAGCCTGTTCGAATCGGTCGCGGTGTTTGCTCCCGACGGCAAGCTCCAGCTATGGAACCGGCGGTTCGCGGCCGACTGGGGCCTTGAGGAAAACTTCCTCGACGAACACCCGCGGATCGAATCGCTGCTCGAGAAGATCGCGCGGCGGCTCGCCAAGCCGATCAAGGCCAAGCAGGTCGGCGATGCAGTGCGCGCCGCGACGCTCGACCGCAAGCAGACCTCGGGCCGGGCAGTGCTGGCGGATGGACGCACGCTCGAATTCGCCGGGGTCCCGCTGCCCGACGGGAACGGGCTGCTGACCGTGCTCGACGTCACCGATTCGGAGAAAGCCGCCGAAGCACTCAAGCAGCGTGCGGCCGCTTTGGAAGAAGCCGATGCGATCAAGACCCGCTTCCTTGCCAACATGAGCTACGAATTCCGCACCCCCTTGACCTCGATCGGCGGTTTTGCCGAGCTGCTCGAAGCCGGGCTGGGCGGCGATCTGTCCGATGCGGGCAAGGAATATATCGCCGCCATCCGCCAGTCGGTCGACCGGCTGGGCGAACAGATCGAATCGGTGCTCGACCTCTCGCAAAGCGAGGCGGGGATGCTGCCGCTGGCGCAGGACGAGATCGAATTGCTGCCCTTCGTCACGGCCCTTGCCGAAGACCGCACCGCGCGCATTGCGGCGGCCGGGTTGACGCTCGACTTGCGCGGCGATCGCAGCGCGGGGCGGATCACCGGCGACCGTCGCCGCCTCGGCCGGGCGATTGGCCACCTGATCGACAATGCGATTGCCGCAGCCCCGAACGGCGGCCGCGTGCTGATCGAACTGGCCGGGATCAAGGGCAAGGCGCGGATCGTCATCTCGGATAACGGCGCGGGGATGGATGTGGCCACGCTTGCCCGCGCGCTCGAAGGCATCAAGGTCAGCGCCGATGGCAAGCATGTCGAACGCCGCCAAGGCATCGGCCTGCAGCTCGCCCGCCGCCTGATCGAGGCGCACGGCGGCAGCCTCGAACTGCTGTCCGAACCGGGGCACGGCACCGCGGCGATCGTCGAGCTGCCGTGAACCGCGCGCTTCCCGATCTTGCTGCCACCGCGGCGTTCGGCGCGCGCATCGCTGCAACCTTGAAGCCCGGCGACGTAGTTGCGCTGTCAGGCGGGCTGGGGGCGGGCAAGACCACGCTCGCGCGCGCGATCATCGCCGCGCTGGGCCACACCGGCGAGGTTCCTTCGCCGACATTTGCGATCCTTGAGCCCTATGACGCCCCGCCGCTGCGGCTGCCGCTGGTCCATGCCGACTTCTACCGGCTGGAGGATCCAGCCGAGCTCGAGGAGCTTGGGCTTGATGACTATCGCGAGGGCGCAGTGCTGCTTGCCGAATGGCCTGAGCAGGCCGGTGGGTTCGCGCACGAACCGGCCTGCCTGTCGATCCGGCTCGAACCTGCGGAGAGGGGCCGGATTGCCATTGTCGAGCCGGGGCAAGATTGGCTAGGGCGGCTGCCATGAGTGCAGACCTTCCCGCCGGCGTCGAGAATTTCCTGAAGCAAGCCGGATGGGGCGGGGCAGAGATCGCTGCACTGCCGGGGGATGCCTCGTTCCGCCGCTATTTCCGGATCAACCGGAACGGCAAGAGCGCGATGCTGATGGATGCGCCGCCGCCCAACGAGGATCCCGAACCCTATTTGCGAGCGGCCAAATGGCTCGACGCCAATGGCCTGCGCGCGCCGCACATCTATGCCGAGGATGCACCGCGCGGGCTGGTCCTGATCGAGGATTTCGGCGAAGTGCGGATGCGCGAATACCTCGATCAATGGCCGGGTGACGAACGCACGGTCTATACCACTGCGGTCGATACGCTGGCCGAGCTGCACCGGCTGCCGTCGGGTCCGTTCCTCGATTACTCGATGGCCGAATACAAGCGCGAGGCGCGGTTGTTCACCGAATGGTACTGCCCCGCGCAGGGCCTCAGCGTGGATGAGCCAGGCTACATCCGCGCCTGGGAAAAGACACTCGGCGAACTGCTTCCGCGGCAGCGCGAAGGGGTGTGCGTCCTGCGCGATTATCACGCCGAAAACATCATGTTGCTCGGTAGTCTTGAGAAACAGGGTCTGCTCGACTTCCAGGACGCGCTGGCCGGGCACAAGGCCTATGACCTCGTCTCGCTGCTCCAGGATGCGCGGCGTGACGTTTCGCCCCAGCTCGAGGCGGAGATGTTCGACCACTATGTGAAAAAGACCGGCGCGGGTGCGGAGTTCCTCGGTGACTACGCGCGACTTGGCGCACAGCGCAACGCCAAGATTGTCGGCATTTTCTTAAGGCTGTGGAAGCGCGACGGCAAGCCGCGCTACCTCGATTACATCCCGCGGGTCTGGGCGCTGCTCGAACGCGACCTGACCCATCCCGCATTGGCTCCGGTGGCCGCCTGGTTCGAGGCCAACATCCCGCGCCGCCTGCGCGAAGCCGGCGGAGGCGAATGGCCGAAATGACCATGCCGGGCACCGCGATGATCCTGGCCGCGGGCAAAGGCACGCGGATGATGCCGCTGACCGCCGACCGGCCCAAGCCGCTGGTCAAGGTCGCCGGCACCACGCTGCTCGACCATGTGCTCGACCTGCTGCGCGAGGCCGGGGTCGGCCGGATCGTGGTCAACGTCCATTATTTCCCCGACCAGATCGAAGCGCATCTGGCCAGGCATGCCCGCGATTTCGACGTGGCCATTTCGGATGAGCGCGCGCTTCTGCGCGATACCGGCGGCGGCCTGATCCAGGCGTTGCCGCTGATCGATGCCGATCCGTTCTTCTGCATCAACGCCGACAACTGGTTTGCCGATACCGAGGAACACGCGCTGGTCCGCATGGCCGAGGCCTGGGACGCCGGGCGGATGGACGTGCTGATGCTGGTCGTCCCGTTCAATCATGCTGGTAACACCCAAGGACAGGGTGACTTCGATCTCGACGCCGAAGGTCGCTTGTCGCGCGACGGGCCAAAGCGCGCTCGGCCCTATGTCTGGACCGGCATCCAGCTGATGGCCAGGCACGTGGTTTGCGATCCGCCGGGCGACGTGTTCTCGACCAACGTGTTCTGGGACCGCGCGATTGCTGCGGGGCGCTGTTTCGGCCTGGTCCACCAAGGCGACTGGTTCGATGTCGGCTATCCCGCCGCGATTCCGCTGACCGAAGCCCGGATCGGGCGTGGCTGAGACCCAGCGCCTTCAGGTTTACTCGATCGCGGCGCACCGCGGCTTCGCCGACGCACTGGTGGCCGGCCTGATCCCGCGCTACGCCGACCGTGATCTTGGCCTCGCCAGGTTGACCCTGCTGCTCCCGAGCAGCCGCGCAATCCGCACCGTGACTGAGGCTTTCGTGCGGCTTTCGAGCGGCGGGATGCTGTTGCCGCGCATGGCCACGGTGGGCGACCTCGACCTCGACGAAACGCTCGGCCCGCTGCTCGATCCGCTGGGTGTCGGCTCTGAAATTCCGCCCGCTGCCGACCCGACCCGTCGTTGGCTGCGCCTGGCCGAACTGCTGTCCGCACAGATGGGCCCCCGGGCCCCCAAGGCGGCCGGTCTGCTCCAGCTTGCCTTCGAAACCGGGCGGACGATGGACCGCCTTGCAATCGAAGGCATCGGATTCGACGACCTGATCGAGCAGCGGATCGCCGGGATTGTCGGCGAGCAATCCCGGCACTGGATCGATTCGACCCGCGATTTTGCTGCGGTGCTGGCGCGTTGGCAGTCCGAACTGGCGACGCGCGGCGAGGTTGACGCGCCCTTGCGGCATAACCTGCTGTTCGACCATGCGGCGCGGCGCTGGCTGGCCGAAGCTCCGCCCGGGCCGGTGGTCGCCGCCGGGGTGACCAGCGCCTCGCCCGCTTTGGCGCGATTGCTCAAGGTCATCGCGGGCCTGCCGAACTCGGCAGTGATCCTCCCCGATCTCGATCTTTCGCTGGAGCCCGAGGTCTGGCAGGCGCTCGGTTCGGCCGGGATTCCCGCGGCGGAAGGCGAGCCGCCGATCAGCGCGGGCGATGCGGTGACTCACCCGCAGTACCACCTCAAGCTCCTGCTCAACCGGATGGGCGTGGCGCGCGGCGAGGTCGATCCCTGGCACCGCGCGGGCCTTGCCGCCGCACCGCCGGAGCGTAGCCGCGCGATCTCGAACCTGTTCCTTCCGCCCAGCGCCAGCGCGCGCTGGGTCGATCTGCCCGCCGGCGAACGCCGCCTCAGTGGTGTGCGCCTGATGCAGACCGCCCACCCGGGCGAACAAGCGCAGGCCATCGCGATCCTGCTGCGTGAAGCGCTCGAGGTGCCCGAACGCCGCGCTGCGCTGGTCACGCCGGATCGCGGCCTCGCCGCGCGCGTGGTCGCACATCTGCGGCGCTGGGACATCGTTGCCGACGATACTGCAGGCGTGCCCTTGCCGCAGACTGCTGCAGGGCGAGTCCTGCTGCTGCTGGCTGAAGTGGTCGCGACCAAGGCCGCACCCGTACCGCTGCTCGCCTTGCTGGCGCATCCCTTGGTGGGGGCGGGCGAGGGGCGGCCCGATTGGCTGGATCAGGTCCGCGCGCTTGACCTTGCGCTGCGCGGGCCGCGGCGGGCTCCGGGCCTGGGCGCAATCACGGAATTGGTCGCCGCCCGCAAGAATGCTGCGCTCGGAGAGTGGTGGGCGAATGTATCCCGGATTCTTGAGCCGCTGCTGGGCGGGGAGGAAGACCTTGGCCTGGGCGAGGCACTTATCGGACTGGCGGACGCAGCGGCAGCGCTGGCCGGACCGGCACTGTGGAGCGGATCGGCGGGCCGCGAGCTTTCGGCCTGGCTGGCCGACCTGAGCCCCGCCGCGGCGGAGATCGGCACCAGGACCCAGCCCTCTGACCTCCCGGCGGTGTTGCGCGGGGCGATGGACCGTGTCGCGGTGCGTCCCGCCTGGGGCGGGCATCCGCGCCTTGCGATATACGGCCTGCTCGAAGCGCGGATGAGCCGCGTCGATCTCGTCATCTGCGGCGGGCTGGCCGAAGGGACCTGGCCCGCCAGTCCGTCGCCCGATCCGCTGCTGCCCCCCGCCGTGCTGCGCGCGCTTGGCGTGCCCGGCGCCGATCACCGCATCGGCCTGGCCGCGCACGATCTCGCCGGTCAGCTCGGCGCGCCAGAGGTGGTGCTGAGTTGGGCCGCGCGCGATGAAGGCGGGCCGGTGATCCCCAGTCGCTTCGTGCTGCGGGTCGAGGCGATGCTCGGCGAATTGGCCAAGGATCACCGCGAACTCCGCGCGGTCGAACTGGCCCGGCGGATCGACCGGGCCAGTCCAGCCCCGGCCTATCCCCGCCCCGAACCCCGGCCCAGCGCCGCCCAGCGCGACGTGGCACTGGCGGTCACCGCGATCGACCGGCTGCGCAGCGATCCCTACCAGTTCTATGCCTCGGCGATCCTGCGGCTGAAGGTGCTCGATCCGCTCGATGCCGAACCGACCGCGGCGTGGAAGGGGCAGGTGGTGCACAAGGTGCTCGAACGCTGGCACCGTGCAGGCGGACGCGCCGGGGAGCTGCTGGCGATAGCCTCGGAGGAGCTGGCCAAGATGCGCGCGCATCCGCTGGTTCGCTCGCTGTGGTGGCCCCGGCTGTCCCGGGCCCTTGAATGGATCGATGCGGAAGTGGCGCGGCATGAAGGCGAAGGCCGTTGCGTGCTGGTCAGCGAGCAGGACGGCGAGATGACCTGGCAGGGGGTCAAGGTCTACGGCCGCGCCGACCGCGTCGACCAGTTGGCCGATGGCAGCCTCGCGGTGGTCGACTACAAGACCGGCGGCCCGCCAAGCGGGGCGATGGTCGAACAGGGTTTCGCGCTGCAGCTCGGTACACTCGGGCTGATCGCAGCCAATACGGGAATTCCCGGCGTGACGGGTGAACCGCAGCGCTTCGAATACTGGTCGCTCGCCAAGAGCAAGACCAGCGAGACGGGTTTCGGATATGTCAGTGAACCGGTCAAGGAAGGCCGCAAGCAAACCGGGTTGCTGCGCGAGCAGTTCCTTGAGCAGAACGCCTGGTTCCTCACCGACGCGATCGAGCGCTGGATCAAGGGCGACGAAGCCTTCACCGCGCGGCTCAACCCGGACATCGGCGGGTACAACGATTACGACCAGCTGATGCGGCTCGACGAGTGGCAGGCACGCGGCGAGGGGCAGACATGAGCGGCGGCGACAAGCTTTTCCCGCTGACCCCCGAGCAGCATCCCGCGGTCGATCCGCAGGAAGTGGTGTGGCTCTCGGCCTCGGCCGGCACGGGCAAGACCCAGGTGCTCTCAGCCCGCGTGCTGCGGTTGCTCTTGCAGGACCAGGTCAGTCCGTCGCAGATCCTGTGCCTGACCTTCACCAAGGCCGGGGCCGCCGAAATGGCCTCGCGCATCAACTCGGTGCTGGCGCGCTGGGTCCGCGCCAAGCCTGAGGCACTGGCGGCGGACCTCAAAGCGATCGGCGCCAATTTCTCCCCCGATGCGCAGGCCCGCGCGCGCCGGCTGTTCGCCGAGGTGCTCGATTGCCCCGGCGGCGGTCTGAGGATCGATACGATCCACGCCTTTTCGCAATGGTTGCTCTCCGCCTTCCCGCTCGAAGCCGGGCTGACTCCGGGCGCCAAGGCGATGGAAGACCGCGAGCGCGACCTGCTGCTGCGCGAGGTGCTCGCCGATCTGCTTCTGCACGCCGAGACGAGCAACGACGCCGCCACCCTGCGCGCGATCGCGGACCTGTCGGTGCGGCTTGGCCCCGACGCAGTCGAAATCTGGCTGCTGCGCTGCGCCAAGGCGCTGCCGCTGTGGCAGGGTCCGGGCTGGCAGCCACCGGTGTTGGCGCGGGTGAAACAGCTGATCGGTCTGGCGAGCGATGCGAGCGAAGCCGATCTGCCCGAACTGTGCCGCGATGACGTGTTCGATGTGGAAGCGCTGCGGCTGTGCCTCTCTGCTTACCGCCAGTGGGGCGCGAAGACCGGGCAGGATGGCGCAGCGGTGATTGCCGGCTGGCTCGCAGCCGCGCCCGAGCAGCGGCTCGAATTGCTTCCGGACTTGCACAAGGTACTATTCAACAAGGACGACACGACCAGCAACTTGCGCTCGCTGCCCAAGTTCGAGGAACATTTCGAAGACGCGGCCAGCGCCGTGCTCGGCTCAAGCCTGGCGGTGCGCGAGCGGCAGACCCTGCTCGCGCTTGCCGAGTGGCTCGCTCCGGCGCTCGAACTGGGGCGCAAGTTCGCGCTGGCCTGGGACGAGGCAAAGGGACGCGCCGGGCTGATCGATTTCGACGATCAGATCCGCCTGGCCGCCGGATTGCTCGGCACCTCGGCGCTGTCGGAGTGGATCCGCTACAAGCTCGACCGGCGCTTCGATCACATCCTGGTCGATGAGGCGCAGGATACCAACCAGGCGCAGTGGGAAATCATCGAGGCGCTGACCGGAGATTTCTTCTCCGGCCTAGGCCAGCATGGCGACAAGTTGCGCACGCTGTTTGTGGTCGGAGATTACAAGCAGGCGATCTTCCGCTTTCAGGGCACCAGCCCGGAAAACTTCGCCAAGGCGCGCGAGCGGGTGCGTAGCGAAATGGCGCAGCTGGCCCAAGGCGTGGTCGAATTGCGCCAGGGAAGGGTGCGTGACCTGCGCGACCTGGGTCTCGGACAGAGCTTCAGAACATCGCGGCAAGTGCTTGAATTCGTGGACATGGCAATCGCACAGATCGGACCAGTCGCATTCGGCCTCAGCGAACAGGCGGTGGTCCATGTCGGTGAGGAACGGCCCGGGCAGGTGGTGCTGTGGGACGTAGTCGGCGGCGCTGCGGGTGAGGGCGATGACGCGGGAAGCGACGATGGCGATGAAGGCGGCGAGACTTGGCTCGCCCCGGCCGACCGGCAACTGGCGGACAAGATCGCGCGGCAAGTTGCATTGTGGCTTCGCGAGGGATTTCCGCTGGTCAAGGGCGAGGCGCTTGGCACCGCGCGGCGCGCCGGCCCTGGTGACGTCATGGTGCTCGTGCGCAAGCGAAAGGCACTGGCCGGGTTGATTGTCGCGCGGCTGCATGCTGCCGGGGTGCCGGTTGCTGGCATCGACCGCCTGCGGCTCGCCGCGCCGCTTGGCGTGCGCGATCTGATGGCGGCGCTTCGCTTTGCCGCGCAGCCGTTCGACGATCTGGGCCTCGCTTGCCTGCTGACCTCGCCCTTGATCGGGTGGAGCCAGGAAGACTTGCTGGCCCATGGCTACCGGCCCGACAAGTTACGGCTGTGGCGGCACCTGCTCGACCAGCGCGGCAGTGCACCGGTCGCGGCAGCGCTCGAACTGCTGCTCGACCTGCTGCGTCAGGCCGACTTCGAACCGCCGCAGGCGCTGCTGCACTGGATCCTGACCGGGCCGTGGCAGGGCCGGCGCAAACTCGCGGCGCGGCTCGGCAGCGAGGTCGGCGATCCGATCGACGAATTGCTCAATGCCGCCGGGGCTTTCGCTTCGACCGAGGTGCCGAGCCTGCACACCTTCCTGCGCTGGTTCGATGCGGGCGAGGGCGAATTGAAGCGCGAAGCAGGCAAGGCTGCGGACGAGGTGCGGGTTATGACCGTGCACGGCTCAAAGGGGCTGCAGGCGCCGATCGTTATCCTGGCTGATGCGGCGGATAATCCGAACGGCCCCGGCAGTCGCCGCGCACTGATCCTGCCTGACCCGGCAACCGCTGCGAACGAGCCCGAGCGCCTGCTGCCCATTCCCCCGCTGGCCAGCGGAGATATGGCCGGGGTGCTGGCCGAGGCTGACGCCGCCGCGAAGATCGCCGAAATGCAGGAGCATTGGCGGCTGCTCTACGTCGCGATGACCCGCGCGGAGGAAGCGCTGTTCATCGCCGGATCGCTCACCCCGCGTGAGAAGGAACCGGCTCCGGACAGCTGGTACGCGCGGCTGCGCGACCTGTTCGTGGCCGATGAACCCGAGACGGATTTCATCTGGGGCAGGCGCTGGGTCCACGGCAGCGCCCCTGCGATTGCGCCGCCCGCCGCCGAGCGCAGCGCGGCCGAACTGGCGCTGTTGCCGCCGTGGCTTGAGCGTCCGGTGGCCGCCGAGCCTCGCCCGCCGCGCCCGCTCGCCCCTTCGTCGCTCGGTCAGGACCTCTCCTCCGATCCGCCATTCGCCGGGACTGGCGACAGCACCGCTGCTAAGCGCGGAGTGTTGATGCATCGGCTGCTCGAACGGCTACCTGACGTAAGCCCGGCTGCGCGGCGTACTGCAGCGCTGACCTGGCTGGCCCGGGCAGGGAGCGAATTTGCCGCACCGGCGCGCGAGGAGATGGTCGCGTCTGCGCTGGCGGTGCTGGCGCACAAGGATTGGGCCGATCTGTTTGCGCCGGGCTCGCTCGCCGAAGTGCCGATTGCCGCGACCGTGGGTGGGCAGGTCGTGGCGGGAACGATCGATCGGCTGCAGATCACCCAAACGATGATCCGCGTGGTCGACTTCAAGTCGGCGCGGCAAGTGCCCGCCAATCTCGATGCGATCCCGGTTGCGATCCTGCGGCAAATGGCGGCCTATGCCGCAGCGCTGGAAGTGACCTATCCGGGGCGGCGGATCGAGGCGGCCCTGCTCTATACCCAGGCGCCGGTCCTGATCGAGCTGCCGCCCGATCTGCTCGCCGCGCACAAGCCCGGGTTGTCAGCGGTTCAGTAAAGCTTTTTGTCCCCAGCCGTTGCCTTCGCGCCCGCCCTGCCTAGATTGGGAGCAACACGTTCCGAGGAGATTATGATCATGGCCACTACAGCCGTCACCGACGCCAGCTTTGCTGCCGACGTTCTGCAGTCCGACAAGCCGGTGCTGGTCGATTTCTGGGCCGAATGGTGCGGGCCGTGCAAGCAGATCGGGCCGAGCCTTGAAGAAATCAGCGAAGAGCTTTCCGACAAGGTCCGCATCGTCAAGATGGACATCATGGAAAGCACCGACACCCCCGCGCAGTTCGGCGTCCAGTCGATCCCGCTGATGGTGCTGTTCAAGAACGGCCAGCCGGTCGCGCAGAAGCTCGGCGCCGCGCCCAAGAGCCAGCTCAAGGCCTGGCTCGAAAGCGAACTGTAGAACCGCTTCCCCCTTGATGGGGGAAGGATACGAAGCCTTACGAAGCGGAGCGGAGTTAGGCGCAGTTGGATGGGGGTGATTGTGCTGCAGTGGGCGATCCATCCGGCACCGTCACCCCCACCCAACCTGCGCTAGCGAGCAAACTCGCAAGCTGCGGTATCCCTCCCCCATCAAGGGGGAGGCTGGTCTTTTCTTTAGATCTCTACCAATCGCCCGGCCAATTGCTCCCACAGCGCCGGGCTGGCAGCGCCGATCAGCCCGGGCAGATGTGCTTCATCGACCCGATAAGGGCGCCCATCGGGCCGCGCGGCCATGCCGCCCGCCTCATTGACGAACAGCACGCCCGCCGCGTGATCCCACGCCAGAGTGCGCTCGAAGATCGAACAATCGTTCACCCCAAGCACCAGCCGGGGGTATTGCTCGGCGGCGCAGCGCGGAATGTCGACCACGGTGTAGTGCGGCGCGATGTGTTCCTTGACCGCGGCGCGCTTGGCCGGGTCCATGAATACCAGCGAGATCGCGGCGATCGGCGGAGCCGCATCGGTCGCACGGGCTGAAATACGTTCCTCGCCAATCCACGCTCCGCCGCCGCGATGGGCATGGCACAGCCGGCCTGAGAGCGGATCGTAGATCCATCCCGCGATCGTCTCGCCGCGCTCGGCCAGCGCGACCATCACCCCGAACGGCGGCTTGCCTGCGGCAAAGTTGTTGGTTCCGTCGAGCGGATCGACGATCCAGCACAGGCTGTCGCCCAGGCGGTCAAGCAGCGCCGGATCGGCATGTGCGGCCTCTTCGCCGACGATTGTGGCTTCGGGCAGGATCCGGGCGAGACCCTCGGCCAGGATCAGTTCGGCCTCTTTGTCGGCCACCGTCACCACGTCGTCGGCGGCCTTGGCATCGATCTGGTCGGCGCTGAGCGTCTGGTAGCGCGGCAGGATCGCGCGCTCAGCGGCATCGCGCATCAGGGAGGCAACTGCGACAGTGAGCGATTGGATCACAACCCGCACCCGCTCAGCCTGAGCCTGTCGAAGGCCACGCGATAGTTGCCGTGCTTGGTGCAGCCGAAGCGCGTGTGCTTCGACAAGCTCAGCATGAGCGGACTTAGGGTGTGGCTCAACTGCGGTAATCCGCGTTGATCGAGATGTAGCCGTGGGTCAGGTCGCAGGTCCACACCGTCGCGCGGCCCTGGCCGAGTCCCAGATCGACCTGGATCTCGATCTCGCGCCCCTTGAGATGCGCGGCAACCGGGGTTTCGTCGTAATCGGACAGCGGCAGGCCGTCGCGTGCCGCCCAGACACCGCCAAAGCCGATCGAAAGCCTGTCGCGGTCTGCTGGTTCGCCGGCCTTGCCCACCGCCATGACCACGCGGCCCCAGTTGGCGTCCTCGCCGGCGATCGCAGTCTTGACCAGCGGGGAGTTGGCGATCGCAAGGCCGACCTTGCGTGCGCTTTCATCGCTGACCGCACCGGTGACCTGCACCGCAATAAATTTCTGCGCGCCTTCACCGTCGCGCACCACGAGGTGGGCGAGCTGTAGGCAGACGTCGCTTAGCGCTGCGGCGAAAGCGTCCGCACCCGGGCTGTCGAAGCCCGACAGCTCGGAATTTCCGGCCTGGCCCGTCGCAAAGGCCAGCACAGTGTCGCTGGTCGAAGTGTCGCTATCGACCGTGATGCAGCTGAAGGTGCGAGTATTCGCCGCGCTGAGTAGCTCCTGCAGGAACGCGGGCGCGACCGCGCAGTCGGTGAAAACGAAACCGAGCATCGTTGCCATATCGGGCGCGATCATGCCGCTGCCTTTGATGATCGCGCCGAGCGTGACCGTCTTGCCGCCGACAATCGCGCTCGCCAGCGCGCCCTTGGCAAAAGTGTCGGTCGTGCCGATGGTATCCGCAGCATCCTGCCAGCCGCAGGGCTCTGCCACCAATGCAGCACGCACCCCGGCTTCGGCCTTGTCCTTGGGCAAGGGCACGCCGATCACCCCGGTTGAGGAGACGAAGACCTGTTCGGTTGCGCAGCCCAGATGCCCCGCAACTCGCGCCATGATCGCGTCAACCGCCTCGCGCCCGCGATAGCCGGTGAAGGCGTTGGAATTGCCGGCATTGACCACCAGCGCCCGTGCGCTGCCCTGCGCCACATTGGCGCGACCCAGCTCGACCTCGCTCGAACAGCAGACATTGCGGGTGAACACCCCCGCCACTGCTGTGCCTTCCGCCAGTTCGACATAGGTAAGGTCGCAGCGCCCCCAGTCCTTGTACCCCGCCCGCGCCACGCGCAGCGTCACCCCGGCAATCGGCGGGATCGCGGGGAAGGGCAGGGCGAGCGGCGAAACGGCGTCGGACATGGCCTGCGCCTTAGGATCGGAGGGGCAGGGGGGCAAGCAGTTGCCGTTTTTAGTTCAGTTGGTAGACTCTTGCGCAAGTGCTGAAGGAATTTCGATGAAAAAAGAGCTTACGTGCAATACTTTGGCTTGGATTGGATTGCTTTCGCTTGTCGGAAGTTCGCCAGCATCGGGTCAGTCACCAACGCAGAAGTCCAGTGATCAGATCATCTTGCCAGCCCCCCGCCCGGGACCACCGCCGCCACCGCTACCATGGACCGTACCAGCCAGGCCGATTGGCAACCCCGGTGACTGGGTGACAGCGAGCGATTACCCTGTGCAAGCGCTACGTGAGAAAGTTTCTGGAACAACGAGTTTTCAGCTTGCCGTCGGTACCGACGGAAAGGTTGCGGAATGCAGAGTAACTCGAAGTTCAGGCTCGCAGGACCTTGACGATACAACATGTAGAATAGTCGCTGCGCGTGCACAGTTTTCACCTGCCCTTGATGCCAAGGGAACGCCGGTGGCAGGAAGCTACAGCACCCGAATTCGGTGGATCCTTCCTGTTGATGCAGTTCAGCTGGCGCAACC
>JANOAD010000065.1:0-2411 GCA_031410955.1 Novosphingobium sp.
CATTCGGGTCCGCGCGTGATCATCGGATTGGCATAGCCCATCAGCACCAGCGGCACCTCCGGATGCCGCGCCCGGAAGCCGGCAGCGATGCGGAAAATCTCGGCGGTGGTGGTGCCCGCGCCGAGGCTGCGCAGGTTGGCCTGCTGGATCGCCGGGCCGTCGGCCATCGGATCGGTGAACGGCATGCCCAGCTCGATCACATCCGCGCCGCCTTCGACCAACGCATCGAGGATCGCGGCAGTCGGTCCGTCGCCGCCGGTGACGAAGGTGACGAGGGCAGGGCCGCGAGCGAAGGCGTTGGCTAGGCGGGTCATCGACTTCTTATTCTAAAAGCAACGACGATAGCGACCGTCAGGGCGAGACTTCCGTTGTACCAAAGGCGAGCATCAGCGAAATTCCAAAGCCGGAAATTGAATCCAGACTTCCAGATCAAATCCATCAGGACGGAGCCCACAAAAAGGGCACAAAAAAGTGCAATATCTTTGGCGACCTCTGTGGTTTTCACAATTCCACCCCCAGATGTTCCGCCACCGCAAAGATGTCCTTGTCGCCGCGACCGCACAGGTTGACGAGCACGATCTGGTCCTTGCCCATCGTCGGTGCGATCTTCTTTACGGCGGCAATCGCGTGGGCCGGTTCGAGCGCGGGGATGATGCCTTCGGTGCGGCATAGCAGCTGGAAACCGTCGAGTGCTTCGGTATCGGTCACCGAGGTGTAATCGACCCGGCCGACATCGCGCAGCCAGGCGTGTTCGGGGCCGATCCCGGGATAGTCGAGCCCGGCGCTGATCGAGTGGCCTTCGGTGATCTGGCCGTCCTCATCCTGCAGCAGGTAGGTCTTGTTGCCGTGGAGCACACCCGGACGGCCGCCGGCAAGGCTGGCGGCATGTTCCTTGTCGAGCCCGTGCCCAGCGGCTTCGACCCCGAGCATCTTCACCTCGGGATCGTCGAGGAACGGGTGGAACAGCCCGATCGCGTTGCTGCCCCCGCCGATCGCCGCGACCAACAGGTCGGGCAGGCGGCCCACGCGGCTGAGCATCTGCGCGCGGGCTTCCTTGCCGATCACGCTTTGGAAATCGCGGACCAGTTCGGGGTAGGGGTGCGGACCCGCGGCAGTGCCGATGATGTAGAAAGTGTCATGGACATTGGCGACCCAGTCACGCAGCGCCTCGTTCATCGCGTCCTTGAGCGTCGCCGCGCCGGCGGTGACCGGAACCACCGTGGCACCGAGCAGTTTCATCCGGAACACGTTGGGGGCCTGCCGGGCAACGTCGGTCGCGCCCATGAAGATCACGCAGGGCAGCCCGAACCGCGCGCAGACCGTTGCGGTGGCGACCCCGTGCTGGCCTGCGCCGGTTTCGGCGATGATCCGGGTCTTGCCCATGCGGATCGCCAGCAGGATCTGGCCGATGCAGTTGTTGATCTTGTGCGCGCCGGTGTGGTTCAATTCGTCGCGCTTGAACCAGACCTGCGCGCCGCCGAGTTCCTCGGTCAGCCGCGGGGCGAAATAGAGCGGGCTAGGGCGTCCGACGTAATGTTCGAGCAGGTCATCGAACTCTGCTTGAAACGCCGGGTCAGCCTTGGCTCTGGCGTACTCGGCCTCAAGCTCGAGCACGAGCGGCATCAGCGTTTCGGCGACGTAACGCCCGCCAAACTGGCCAAAATGGCCACGCTCGTCTGGCTGGGTGCGAAATGAATTGGGTGTTGTGGTGGCGTTCATAATGCAGCCGCGCTTGGCAGAGCGGAGCGCGGAAGTCCAGCCTCGGCGCTGTCTGGTGCGGTTAACGGGGCAGTAATATTACAATCTATTCATGGTTCTATCTGTGGTATATGAGCCACAATGTATCGTAAAATTGGCTCTTTCAGACAGTTTGTTCATTGTAGGGTCAAGCACCCGCACCCATTTGCACCGCATGCCCTTACCGGGCTCGATTACCCAAGGAGAATACCATGCGTAAATTTATCCTGCCGCTCATCGCCTCGCTGGCTTTTGCCGCCCCGGCGTTGGCCAATGAAACCCGCGCCGAAGTGCGCGGCGGTGCGATCTGGTCGAACGGCTCGACCGAAGCCACTTACGGCGCGGCTGTCGGCTACGACATCGACCTGGCCCCGATGACCTTTGCCGGGGTCGAAGTGTCCGGCGACAAGATCGACCAGGGCGGCACCAAGGTCGCTTATGGCATCACCGGCCGCGTTGGCGTCAAGACCCTGTCAGGCACCAAGGTGTTCGCGGCTGGCGGTTATTCGACCGAACCGTGTGATCTGTGCGAAGGCAGCTGGCACGCTGGTGCCGGCGTTGAGCAGAACATCATGGGCCCGTTCTATCTGAAGGGCGAATATCGCCACTACTTCACCGGCAATGGCGTTCCTGATTCGAACGCAGTCGTCGGCGGCGTGGGCGTGCGCTTCTAA
>JANOAD010000066.1:0-27925 GCA_031410955.1 Novosphingobium sp.
GCAATCACAAAGCCCCGCTGGTGTCATCCAGCTAGGGGCGAACTATGAACCGAAGCCGATATGTAACCCGGCGCCTCGACACCACCGATCGAGAGATAATCGCGGCATTGACTCAAGACGGTCGCATGACCGTCCGGGACCTTGCGGCACAGATTGGCCTGTCCAGCCCCAGCGTAACCGACCGTATCCACAAGCTGAAAGATGCGGGCGCGATCACGGGGTATACGGTTCTGGTCGATCCCAACGCCTTCGGCCTCAGCATTGCTGCTTATGTGCGAATGCACGCCAGGCCCGGCGAAGTGAAAAGAGTGGCACAGATGCTCAACGACACGCCCGAGGTCGTCGAAGCGGATCACGTGACCGGGGAAGATTGTTTTCTGGCGAAAATCGTGGTCTGCGATGTGCAAACACTTGAGACTGTGGTCGATCGTTTCCTGCCGTTCGCTTCGACCGACACGGCGATCATCCAATCGTCAACAGTTGTCCGGCGCCTTCCCAAGTTGTAGAACGCCCTGCCTCGGATCGCGCGGTCGCGGGCCTCTGGCGAAAACTTGTACCTGGTCTTGCTCATCATTGCTCCTTCTCACAAATACGAGCCTCTGGAAAAACCGGCACGCTTCAGGTCTTGTCATGAGTGATTGAGCGAGAGCATGATGGGCACTTACTCATCGTGCCGACGAGTTGAATAATGGGCGGGGCTTTCATGAATATTATACTCGTTGCCACGGCGTGGGGCCCCAGATTCGGTGGGATTAACGCCTTCAACCAAGATTTTGCCCTCGGACTAGCGTCTTACATCGCTCCGGCGTCAGTGCCGGATCGCAAAGTCTTCTGCCTTGTTCCGAAATGCAGTCGGGCGGAGATCGAGGCGGCAGAGCGTGGCGGCGTGCGCCTCGTCGAGATACCCGAAGCACAAGATTCAAATCTACCCTTCGGTGCGATCGCGCCCGCGGTTCAACTGGCGAGTCCTGGGATCCCCCCTATGGGCTCCAATGACTATTGGGTGGGTCACGATGTTATAACAGGTTCGGCAGCGATCACTGCGGCTCATGCCTCGGGAAGCAAATCCGCCTTGATCATGCATATGAACTTTGAGTCGTACAAATATCTGCAAGATGGTGACATCGAATGCGAGCGACGGTCCAAAGAGCAGCGCGACATATTCAAGAGGGCCGACCGACGCTTCGCGGTTGGTCCGCTCCTTAAGAACGAACTGCAAGACATGGTCGGTGGCGATGTGCACATGCTGATTCCTGGCTTGTGCGACATTGAGCCCCGAACTGCTACGAAGAGTCTTCGAGGCATCGCCTTCGGTCGGCTCGATCGGCACAACGACATAATCAAACAGGGCAGCCTTGTGGCGGCTTCGTTCGGGCGTGCAGTCCGTCTAATGCAGGAGTCGAAGGATAACGATCTGGAGGAACTCACCGCGTCATTTAAGATGTTCGGCGCAACTAGCGATGAAGACGCCTTTGCGTTCCACGACCTGGCCGACGAACAAGCGAAAGGAATAGCGCCGATCCACGCCCTACCGTTCGAAGAGATAAGGGAGGAAATCTTTGACGCGCTAGCTCGGGCCAATCTGGCAATCGTCCCCTCGTTGCACGACGGATTCGCACTTACAGGGTGGGAGGCAATTGCAGCCGAAACGCCGCTGATCCTGAGTCGAAATACAGGACTCTGGAAGCTCCTAGTAGAGCTTTGGAGTCCCAGCATTGCCAAGGCGCTCGTGACGCCAGTGCACGTGCACGGGAGGCGCCATCAGAACGGCGAGCCTCACTACACCGAGGAGGATGTGGCGTTGATCGCGGATGCGATTGTTGACGGAATGCGGCACCGCCATGAAAGGATTCGATTGGCCGCCGAACTCAAGCGAGGGTTACAAAGCAAGCGCGATGGCTGCACCTGGGAAAAAACGGGTGAGGATTTCCTGATCGGCATTGGGCTGGTTGACGCTGTTGAAGTCGCTGAAGCTCGCTTTGTGGGAAACTGGACAGGATTCTTCATCGAAGGCTCACAAGTTCGCGTACCTGAGATTGTACGAGAGAGGATCAGCGTTTCGCGCGCTAAAAACGCCCATGGCCTGCATGGCTCGTCCAGTTACAGCGTCAATGGCGAGGGTAGGAGCGAAGACCTGATGGATCTTGTAGTGCACGGCGGCGTGCTGAGCGGCCACACCACCGTGACGAAAGGCTATACCCGGGACAGCTGGTGTCAGTTCCAAGTCGCGCCAAAGTGCGGCGGAAAATTAATGGAGGGCGTCGCCACTTGGTCCAGCACCGTCGAAACACTGGTGGATTGGTCCCGATATATCTGGGTCGAGGACATGCCCGGCAACGAGGATCTTCTTGCGTTCGCAGAGCGCGAGATGCTCCGGGAACTCGAGGCGACCCGACAGCGGATCGACGAGCGCGTTAGCGGCTCATATCCAGCGATTGACGGTGCTGGGGCAATCTTCCAAGCAATCAGCTAGCCATGCTCAACGTCCTGCTGTCGGCCCCCATGTTCGATGAACCAGCACGCTTTCGGTCAGAAATCGAGGTGGCTATGCCGGGCGCTCGTATCGCAGTTGACGGCGAGCTTCCCGATGAAGCGATCAACGTCATCATCGCCGACGATCACACAGACCCCCGCGGCCGGCACTTCCCAAATCTAACCGCAGTCCTCAGCCTCAGCGCAGGAGTCGACGGACTCCTGATTCGCGATGAGATAAGCAATGCGCGCATCGTTCGGCTTCTCACACCTGATCATCAGCAGTTGATGCGGGAATATGTCGTTTATCATGTGCTGCGCGCTCACGGTCAGTTCCGCGCCGGAGAGGAGCAGCAACGTGCACGGCGGTGGGAATGGCTGCCACCGGCGTCGCCTGTCGCGGGAAAAAAGGCGGTAGTCCTCGGAATGGGTTTCTTGGGGGCACCCACCGCGACCGCCCTCCGAGACTTGGGCCTCATGGTGACGAGTTGGAGCAGAACGGCACGGACAACGCGAGGGATCACCTCCGTTTTAGGAGAGAATGCTCTGCTCGATGCCTTAGGAGAAGCGGACTTTGTCGTGTGCTTGCTCCCGCTAACGGATGCGACGCGAGGACTTCTCAACGCCGCGCGGCTTGGGCGGCTTCCAAGCCGCGCGTTCCTCATCAATGCCTCGCGCGCCGCTTGCCTCGAATTGACCCAACTCGTGCAGCTGCTGCATGAGAGGTCACTGGCCGGAGCCGTGCTGGACGTCTTCGAAA
Organism: Novosphingobium sp.; assembly: GCA_031410955.1. Classification (GTDB taxonomy): domain Bacteria; phylum Pseudomonadota; class Alphaproteobacteria; order Sphingomonadales; family Sphingomonadaceae; genus Novosphingobium. The sequence goes on from JANOAD010000066.1 coordinate 3,233, forward strand.
ACGAGCCCCTCTCGTCGGAAAGCCCCCTCTGGACGGTCCCTAATCTCACGATCACGCCCCACATGGCTGCCGTGCCATCCGCGCACGCCTATCTACCTGTGATCGTGGAATCACTTCGCGCGATTCTAATGGGAGGGGAAATCCCCAACACGGTCGATAGGAACGAGGGTTACTGAACCGCAGCGCTACTTGTCTAGGTCGCTCAGATAAGCCGTGCAGCGAGCCATTCAGCCGGCTGCGCGATCCAAGGCGCCGCAAAGTCTCGGCGGTGCGGTCCGGCTGCTGTGGTCCGCCGCCTCAGGAGCTTCTCCATCTCTTCCTGCGCCATCTCCATCCCTCCCAAAACCCGGGTGTGGCTGGCGAGCGCGGCAAAGTCGTTGCGCCACAGGCATCGATAGTAGGCCCTCAACTGACCCGTGCCCTCGCTAAAGCCAATCGCTTGTAGAGCCTCATAGGCTGCGAGCCGTTCGGCCATTGCTCCAGGATAAAGCGTCCAGTGGAGCCCCGGATGCAGGTGATGCTCGATATGATAGTCTTCGCCCCGGCTCCCATGATCATTGTCGGCAGCGATATAATGGAGCGAATTAGTGACGATCACTTCTGGATGCTCAGGGTCGACCAGCCCGTGCTCCTGAAAAAAGCTAGCGGCGTCGGCCACGAGCGAGCCGTATCTGATTCCGATCAACAGCAGAGCGGCGCCCGGGCTGTACGCAGCCAGAAGCAGCACCCACGCGACATAGGTGGCGTAACCCAGGCTTAGCCGACGCAGCGGCTTTGTCCGGCCTTTACGCAAGAGATAGCGGACGACATCGAGAGGAAGCATTCCCGAAAGAGCGAACTTTTGCGAACAAGCCGCGAAACCGACAAAGCTCGCCCGGTCGTAGGGAGCCGTGCTTTGCGTATCGGCGAAACCGTTGTCCTCAGCATGGTGTACGGAGACGTGTTGGACCGCATACCAATTGGGGATCCGCGCCGTCGCAAGCGCGAGAGGATACTTGGATAACCAATCGAGGACTCGAAATAACCGTCGCCCGACTGGTGCGACGCCGACGCGAGGCCGGAAAAAAGCATAGTGCGAGTCGCCGTGCTCAAAGTCGACGAGGGGCCTTCGCAACGCCCAGAGCGTCGCCCCCAGAAGTATGACGGTCTCGATGCGCAGACTCGGCGCCGCCAAAAGCGCAACGAAAGGAGGGGTAATGAGCAACGCGGCAGCGAGGAGCACTTCCAACCACGCGCCGTCGACTTCGTGGCGACCAAATCTCGCATAAAAGTTTCGGAGCGAACGACGAACTCTCCCCGTCGGCATCACGCGCGGATCGGTAATCGCACCAAATGCCAAGGGGGCGGCCGTCAAAAGGAGCAGCGAGCAAGCGATGATCCCGGTTGTCAGGATCGCCGTGCCAGGCGCTTTCGAAAAGGGCGGATCTACAGATGTGAGCAGGGCTCCAGCGAAGGAGGCCGCAACACAGGACAAGAAGCTTCGACGAAGCACACATTTGCCGATGGCTGACCGCTCGAGCAGCACGCCACAGCGCGCTACGGGTTCCGAAAGAAGCCTGAACACCAGCAGGAGGACCAAGGTGATGCCGGCGGCGGCGGTCCCGAACAGATGCGCAAGGGTCGTGCCCGACACGGATTGCCCGTCTCGCCAAGCCCCTTCGTGAACCGGCCGATGAAGGCGTAGGGGGAGACCACCGATACTCATTTGGTACGATCTGCTCCTCGCGTAACTAGTATTCTACCGTCCGCACTCTATGGTAACCCACTCGTAATGGCTGTTCCAGAACCAATCGACATCGTCCTTGTCGGCGACCTTGTCCAGGAGGGGGCTTCACGGCCGACACTCTTTGATTGGGATAATCCGACTTGGCCGGAAGTCGAGCAACTAGTGGAATGGTTTTTCGCTTGCGGGCGGCGCGCGGAGATCGTGCCCTCCGTGAAGGAGTTCGTATCGACGGCGGCGGACTACGAGAACAAGATCGTTTTCCCCCTCTGGCGCGGCGGAGCTTCACGCAGCCGGACCTCCATCGTTCCAGCGGTTTGCGAAACGTATGGTCTCTTCTACATTGGCGCCGACGCATTCAGCCAAGGCGTTTGCCAGGATAAATCGCTCAGCAAGCACTATTTCAGGGCAGTGGGCCTTGATACTCCACCCGACGTCGTCGTCCGAGACCTTTCCATGGATCGCAAGTGGCTCGGCACCCTTGATCAGTTCCAGTTTCCCGTGGTGGTAAAGCCGCTTTCCTCCGCCTGCTCAATAGGTGTTGACGACGTTTCCCTCTGTGCTGACGTCGGGGCTGTGGTCGCACGCGTGCGTCAACTCATCGAACAGGGACTGGGGCCCGTCATTTGCGAACCGTTTGTCACGGGCGATGAGATATCGTTTTGCGTTATCGAATCTGGGGGACGCATCGATCTGCGCTGCATCTCTGCCTACGGGAGCGAAGCCGGCAAATGCCCGTTCCGCGACCGTCTCTTTACGCACGAGGCCAAGATTGCGCCCGAGCAAACCTGGCAGATCGGTTGCTATTCTGGCGAAGTCGCAAATGACGTTTGGACCAAGGTTGAAGACTTGATTACTCACTTGGGGCCCTTCGACCTTTTTCGCGTCGATGGCAGGATTACCGATGGACACTTTACCGCGATCGAGGTGACGCCGGACATTCATCTCGGTCTTGAGTCTGCCTTCCTCGGCGGTTTCCATGCCGATGGCACTCCCCCTTGGACGGTGCTCGATGCGGTCGTATCGGCCTCCCTGAGAAATGGCACTCGGGGCAAGCCGCGGCGCCTTGACCTGCCGAATGGGATCGCTGACTCGAAGGCTTCGCCGACGCTACTTCCAGAATCGGACTGAGCATGCCTTCGCCGCACGAGACAAATGAGCATTATCGGCGGCTCGCCTTCGAGTTGGGGGATGGCGACCGGGGCCGGATGCTATCGGGCTGGCAATGCGAGAATCCGTTCGTGGAGGAGCTTCTCCGCGAGGTGAGGTCGCGCTCTGCCGCGACCGATTTTCGGGAATACACATATTTTGACGCCGACGAGGAACTCGCCGCCAAGATCCTAGCGCTGCATCAGCAACTGGACGGCAGCGCTCCCCCGGCTGCTCTCGCTGGAGCCGGAGCAAGTCCGCTCATCGCGACATTCGTGGCTTGGTTGGCGGAGAGCGGAATCAGGCAGGTCCACTACATTCCGCCTCTCTATCACACATTGTCCACTGGTCTCGCCCGCTACGGCATCGAGATAGTTCCAGTGGCAGAAAGGCACGCGTACGAAGCGACGTTCGAACTTGATCTCCCTTCGTCCCAATCAGTCCTGCTCCTCACCGACCCCATCTGGTACGCAGGTGCCGCCGTACCGCTGGAATCGATTCGTGAAATCCGCCAGTGGCAGGAGCGCACGGGCTCGACCGTGTTCGTGGACGGAAGCCTGCAATATCTTGCTTGGGACGGTGCCCGGGCAGAAGCCTCCGCAATGCTCCTGCCAGAATTAACTTACCGACTGATCAGCCCTTGCAAACAGCTCGCGGTAAATGGGTATCGCTTTGCGCACTTGCTTCTCCCAGAGGAGGCCGAGCCGCAATTGGCGTGGATATATGCTAACCTCTGCGGACCTGCGAGCGCAGAATCCGTGGTTTTCGCGCATACGGCCATCGAAGCTGTCTTCAATGGGTCAATCCCTGCCGCCCTGACAGAACTGGCTTCGGCAAGATTCTATTCGCTGGTTGGCTCCGGCCAGGCGGAAGCTGGACCGTGTCCCGACCGCGGCTATTATGCTTTCGTCCGCCTTACGTCTGGTCCTTCGCCGAGCGAGCCTTCCATGGACGGGCGCTATTTCGAGCAACCACGCTATCCGGGCTTTTCGAAAGTGAACCTACTTTCACCATCCTTTGATCGATTTTTTGGCTCGGCACTGCGCGCACATGACGGCCTTGTTAGTCCGCGCACTGTCGACGAATAGCGCGGGTCGGATCACTTCTTCTTGACAGTGTTGAATATCTTGGACGGCCAAAGGAAGCCCTTTTTATGCGTGGTGGTCTCCGAGACCTCCTTGGTCTTCAGGTTCTCAGTGCGCGCATAGTGCTCCTGCCAGATGATGCCGCGTTTCTCTCTCGTGGTTTCATGCGTGCGCTCTCCCGACTTGGCGTCAAAGGTCCGCGCGACACGCTCTTGGAAAATGATACCCTTCCGATCGTCGCGCGTCTCCGCGACTTTCCGGCCTGTCCGAAGGTCTGTCGTGACGGCCACCCGCTCTGTGAAGAATAGGCCTTTCTCGTTCATCGTAATTTCGGCGACCTTCTCGCCAGTCCTGCGGCTGCGAACCACGGCCACCTTGTCCGTAAACAGGATCCCGCGCTTCTCAATCTGAACTTCGATGGCGAAGTTGAATTGATCGCGCGCCGCGCCGATGGCTCCCTTGATCAGCAAGCTGTCGTGCTTGCACTGCTCGCATCGTTCGGGAAGGTTCCAGCCGTTGGCGGCACACTTTAGCTGCCGTCCGGTCGACAAATTGATGGTGCCGCCGCAATCCTTGCAGGAGATTTCCCGCGCTGGGTAGCTGTCTTTGCACCTCTTGCAGTATTTCGGCGGCTTGTCCCAGTCTCGGCGCGCGGGGATTGAGTTCGCGCAATGGGCACAGCTCACCTCATACCAGTTGGCGGCTTCATGGGCTCTACACGATTTGCAATGCTTGGGTGGCTTGTCCCAATCCCGGTGGACACGAATGCCACATCCGCAAGATTGACATCGCACCTCGCTCCACTGGGCCGCGCGCGATACTTTGCAATTTTTGCAAAGAGAAGGTGCTTTGTCCCAATCACGGTGGACCCGAAGCGTCGTGCCGCAGTCCTGGCAGCTTATCTCATACCATTGGTCTGCCCGCGCCTGCTTGCACGATTTGCAGACTTTCGGAGCATTCTCCCAATCGCGATGGACCTTGATGGACGTCCCGCAGTCGGTGCAATCGATCTCATACCATTGAGCCTGCCGATCAGCCTTGCATGATTTGCATAGGGTAGGAGGGTTGCTCCAATCTTCGTGTAGGCGCATCTCCTCGCCACAACCTCCACATGATCTTGTGTACCAAGACGACATGTGTGCCTCCATTGCACTTCAAAGGGCTGGAGCGCGCGATCATCATATTATGGGGCCTCGATAATTGTGCGCCGGAAAAGGATCGCGAGACCCTCTATGTGGGGATGTCGCGGGCGAAATCGCTGCTGTTCCTGTGCGGCACCAGGGAGGCCTGCGAACGGGTAAGTGTTTGATATGGGTCGACCCCCGCCGGAAAGAACTTTCCTGAATGAACTGCTCAAATAGACGATCCCGCACTGCAAAGCCGCCAGACCGCTGTCGGCCAGCTGACGCCATAAACGGAATGGCCGCATTCTACATTGTCCCTCCGAAAGCAAACTGACAGGAGTCCCCCAGACCTTGCCATTCAGTCTGGAAAGGTCGCGAAGTGCCATTCATGAGGCGAAGTTCATCAGAATGTGAATGCGTTCTTGGCGGTGTATCAAACCCCCAAACCTCGGTTGAGGGTCTCTCAGGGCCAGATTTCGGGTTAAATTGCCTGATCGGTTTAGCACAGTGATTAGCACATTAGCGCAGATGGTTTATATATAATCTATATATATCAAATAAATGTGGCATTTCACACCTGACTCAAAATCGTTTGTCGAGAGACGTGCCCGTTCGAGTCGGGCCAGGGGCACCACTTCTCATTTTAACGCGGCGAATCTGCGCTTCGGGCACGCTGCAATGATTGGGGCACAGGCACGCGCATTATTGGCGCGCGCGTACTTCTGACCATCAGTCGCCGTCGCCAGAACTGCCCGAGCGGCGCGCCGAACTGGCCGTGATCTTTGCGAGATCTTGTGCCGTCGGGGCGGGCCGGGCCGAGGGTTGCGTCTGCACCGGTTTTTGCTCACTTCCGGGGGGCTGCGGCGGTTTCGTCGGATCGAGCGGATTTGTGCTTCTCGGCGAGTTGGGCTTGCGCATTCCCGGGCGCGCCGGATTGAGAACGGGTTGCGGTGGTGCAGGGGGCGCGTAACCGCCTCCGCCACTTCCGCCGTCGCCAAAGCTTCCCCCTTCATCGTCCCCGAAACTCGCGGCGCCCACGTTGTTCGCTATTTTGAGCGTGGTTCCGATTCTCTTGGTGCCAAGCTTTTCGGCTTCGGTTGCGGCGAGCTGGTTCTTGGCCTCGACCGCGCTGACCTGAGCCCGCGCGCCCCAGTCCTCACCGCTCGCGAACACCGCCAGCAGGCCAGTCAGAACCACCGTCGCTGCGGCAAAGTGTTTGAGCATCCTTGGTGAAAGGGCTGACGTGGAGGTTCGGCGACGCATGGCCGCAAGCATAGTCGCCGAAGGTTAACCGCGGCGCTGAGGTCTATGGTTAGGAAACGATTGACGGCCGCCGGAGCGAAAGGGGCGCTCCGACGGCCGTCGTTTCTCCTCCCCAGGAGAGCTGTGCGGTGATTTATGCCGCGAACTGGTTCATGGTATTGTCCTTGCCGCCTGCCTTGAGCGCGGCCTCACCGGCGAAGTATTCCTTGTGGTCGTCACCGATGTCGCTGCCCGACATGTTTTGGTGCTTGACGCAAGCGATACCCTGGCGAATTTCCTGGCGCTGGACGTTCTTGACGTAGCCCAGCATGCCCTGGTCGCCGAAGTATTCGCGCGCCAGGTTGTCGGTGCTAAGCGCCGCGGTGTGATAGGTCGGCAGCGTGATCAGGTGGTGGAAGATGCCTGCACGCGCCGCGGCATCGCGCTGGAAGGTGCGGATCCGCTCGTCGGCCTCGTCGGCCAATTCGGTGCCGTCGTAATCGACGCTCATCAGCTTGGCGCGGTCGTAAGCGTTGATATCCTTGCCCGCTTCGACCCAGGCATCAAACACTTGCTGGCGGAAGTTGAGGGTCCAATTGAAGCTGGGCGAATTGTTATAGACCAGCTTGGCGTTCGGCACGACTTCGCGGATCCGGTCGACCATGCCGGCGATCTGCGCGATGTGCGGCTTTTCGGTCTCGATCCACAGCAGGTCGGCACCGTTCTGCAACGAGTTGATGCAGTCGAGCACGCAGCGATCCTCGCCGGTTCCGGGGCGGAACTGATAGAGATTCGACGGCAGCCGCTTGGGCCGCAGCAACTTACCGTCTCGGCTGATCAGAACGTCACCGTGGCCGATTTCGGTCACTTCCTCGCAGTCGAGGAAGCTGTTGTACTGGTCGCCAATGTCGCCCGCGTCGCGGGTGTAGGCGATCTGCTTGGTGAGACCGGCGCCGAGCGAGTCGGTGCGCGCGACAATGATCCCGTTTTCGACGCCCAGTTCCATGAAGGCGTAACGGATCGCGCGGATCTTCGCGAGGAAGTCGTCGTGCGGTACGGTAACCTTGCCGTCCTGGTGGCCACACTGCTTCTCGTCCGAAACCTGGTTTTCAATCTGCAGCGCGCAGGCGCCGGCTTCGATCATCTTGCGGGCGAGCAGGTAGGTCGCCTCGGCGTTGCCGAACCCGGCATCGATATCGGCAATGATCGGGACGACGTGGGTTTCGTGGTTGTCGATCGCATGTTCGATCGCCTTGGCCTTAACCGCATCGCCAGCTTCACGCGCCGCATCCAGATCGCGGAACATCATGCCAAGCTCGCGGGCGTCCGCCTGGCGCAGGAAAGTGTAGAGCTCTTCGATCAGCGCCGGAACGCTGGTCTTCTCGTGCATCGATTGGTCGGGGAGTGGACCGAATTCGCTGCGCAGCGCAGCGATCATCCAGCCCGAGAGGTAAAGGTAGCGGCCCTTGGTGGTGCCGAAATGCTTCTTGATCGAGATCAGCTTCTGCTGCCCGATGAAGCCGTGCCAGCAGCCAAGCGATTGGGTGTAGTCGGCCGGATTGGCATCGTAAGCAGCCATGTCGCGGCGCATGATGTCGGCGGTGTACTTGGCGATGTCGAGACCAGTGCGGAAGCGGTTCTGTGTGCGCATCCGGGCGATCGATTCGGCGCTGATCCCGTCCCAGCTGGGTTGATCGGCAATGGTGGACTGCGTCTGGGCGATTGTATCGGTGTACGTCATGGCTTGTCTCCAGGGGAGTTGTTGCCCCGTCGGTTAGGCCGGTCACGGTCTGGAGGGTATTAGAAATTACAAGAATTCTTGTCCTTATCGCGCAATTCGTGCAGCCGTAGTTGCAAAGTTGTAAAGATTGTGACAAACGGTATAGATGGTCGACCCCGCCGTTCTTGCCGGACCCACCGTCCGCCGCCTGCGCCGCCGCGAGGGTTTGACCCAGGCGGCCATGGCCGCGCGGCTGGGAATCTCGCCGAGCTACCTTAACCTCGTCGAGCGCAATCAGCGCCCGCTGTCGGCGCGCCTGCTGGTCCAGCTTGCCGACCAATTCGACTTCGATCCGCGCAGCCTGCGCCAGGACGAAGCCGTCGGCGGGATCGACGGACTGCGCCGGCGCCTTGCCGATGAGCGCTTCGCCGATCTGGCAATCGACCGTGACGAAATCGCCGAATGGCTCTCCGCCGCGCCGCAGGCGGCGCTGGCCTTTGCGCGCCTGTTCGACGGGAGCGATGGCGCTTCGGGAGCGGCGCGGGACAGCGATCCGACCGACCTGGTGCGGCGTGAGATCGAGCGGTGGCGCAACCATTTCGCCGACCTCGACCAGGCCGCCGAGGCCCTCTCCGACGAACTGCGCCTATCCAACGCCGAAATCGGCGCTGCGCTGACCGAGCGGCTGCGTCAGCGCCACCAGCTTTCGGTCCGGCTGCTCCCCGCCGATGTGATGCCCGATGCGCTGCGGCGGCTCGACCTTCATGCGCGGCAATTGCAGCTGTCCGAACTGCTCGACCAGTCATCGCGCAATTTCCAGATCGCAGTGCAGCTGGCCATGCTCGAACAGCGCGACGAGATCGCCGCGCTGGCCGATGGCGCGGGCTTTGCCGATCGTGCGGCCTGGCGCATGTTCCGCCGCCACCTCGCCGGTTACTTCGCCGCCGCGCTGGTCATGCCTTATGGCCGCTTCATGCGTGCCTGCGAGGACACGGGCTATGACCTTGCGATCCTCCAGCGCCGCTTCAACGTCGGGTTCGAGCAGCTTGCCCACCGCCTCACCACCCTGCAGCGGGTCGGACAGCGCGGCCTGCCGTTCTTTATGGCACGCATTGATCGGGCCGGGCAGTTTTCCAAGCGCTATGCCGGGGCAAGTGGGACCGTGATCCTCGAAACCGCAGTCAGCTGCCCGCTCTGGAACGTGCACCAGGCGTTCGAGCGGGCTGGGCGGATCTGCGTCCAGAACGTCGAATTCACCGACAGCGCCGGGCAGGTCTCGCACTGGTTCACGCTGGCGCGGACCGTGCAGGGTAGCGGGACACTCGGAAGCGAGGGGGCGCAGTTCGTGGTGGTACTGGGTCTCGACGCCGCGCTGGCGGGGCAGCTTTCCCAGGCGCGCGGCGCGTCGCTCGGGCGAGCGGATGCCGAGCGCATCGGGCCCGGCTGCGCGCTGTGCCACCGGCCCGATTGCCAGCAGCGCTCGCTCCCGCCGCGCGGCACGACGCTGCAATTCGACGAGCGCAGCCGCGGCCTGACCCCGTTCCAGTTCGGCGGCTGAATTGCACACACCGCGTTAACCAAGCGCTGTAAAATTTACCGACATTTCATCTTCGCCCCTTAGGCAGTTTTGAGAGACACTGCTTTGAGGGCCGCGACCGGACAATGATCCGCCTTTTCAAACATTACATCCCGCATGCGGTGATCCTGCTGGGGCTGATCGATATCGTCCTGCTGCTGGGGGTGGGCGAGGCGGCGTGGCGCCTCCGTGCCGGGCAGATCGACATGGATCTGGTGCCGCTGTCAGAACGGGTCTGGCCGCTGATCGGCTATGCCGGCGTCGTCTGGACGGCGATGATCGCAGTTGGCGTCTACGGCCCCGATTCGCTGCGTTCGATGCGCTTTGCCACGGCTCGGCTGCTGGTTGCGGTGTCGCTGGGGGTGATCGCGATCACGTTCCTCGACTTCCTCCTAGGCGGGCACACCTTCTGGCGCTCGACCCTCGCTTACGCGATGGCCGGATCGGTGCCGGCGCTGGTCCTCAATCGCCTGATTGTCGGCGGCATCCTAGGTGCGTCGGCCTTCCGCCGGCGCGTGCTGGTGCTCGGTGCGGGCAATCGAGCCGACCGGCTGCGGATGTTGTCGGAGCGCCCAGAAAGCGGCTTCGTGATTGTCGGCTACGTTGCGACGACCGAAAGCGAACCAGTGGTCGCCGAGGCGATTTCGCGCGGGGCGATCCACAACCTCACTCGGCATGTCGAAAACCTTGGGGCCAGCGAGGTCGTTCTTGCCCTTGAGGAACGGCGAAATTCGTTGCCGCTTTCCGACCTTTTGCGGATCAAGACCACCGGGGTTCACGTCAACGATTTTTCGAGCTTCATCGAGCGCGAGACCGGCCGCGTCGATCTCGATTCGGTCAATCCGTCGTGGCTGATCTTCTCGGACGGGTTTTCGTCAGGGCGCGCCATTTCCAGTGCCGCCAAACGCGTGTTCGACCTTTCGGCAAGCGCCCTGCTGCTGGCCTTGACTGCACCGATCATCGCGCTGTTCGCGCTGCTGGTGAAGCTCGACAGCAAGGGACCGGCATTCTTCCGCCAGACCCGGGTCGGGTTGTTCGGGCAGGACTTCGATGTGATCAAGCTACGCTCGATGCGCACCGATGCCGAAGCGGGCGGCGCGCAGTGGGCGACCAAGGACGATCCGCGCATCACCCGGCTGGGCCGGTTCATCCGCAAGACCCGGATCGACGAGCTTCCGCAGACCTGGTCGGTGCTGAAAGGTGAGATGAGCTTCGTCGGCCCGCGGCCCGAACGCCCCGAATTCGTATCAGAGCTTGAAGAGCGGATGCCGTACTATGCCGAGCGTCACATGGTGAAACCAGGTATCACCGGCTGGGCGCAGATCAATTATCCCTACGGCGCCTCGGTCGAGGATTCGCGGCACAAGCTCGAATACGATCTCTATTACGCCAAGAACTACACCCCGTTCCTCGACCTGCTGATCCTGCTGCAGACGCTGCGTGTGGTGCTGTGGCACGAAGGGGCGCGCTGAGGTGGAATTCGCTCACGGCCTTGCAGCAACGCTGGTCGCGGCGCTCTGGGTAGCGGGCGCGGCCAGCTGCGTGATCGTCAGTTTCTGGCTTCAGAGCAGGCGCCAAGCATTCGGGCCCGCGCAGCAAGCGGTAATCGCTGCTGCCGGGACGACCGGCCTGTGGGCGGTGACCGGGGCCCTCGCCGGAATTGCCACGCCAGTGACATCACTTGCGGAATCACTGCGCAACCTTGCCTGGCTGTTTGCGCTTTACCGCCTGTTTGCGGTCGACGGCCGTCATGCCTCAATGCGGCCGGTGCGCCCTCTTGCCGCCGCGCTGGTGTTTGTGGAGCTGATCCAGGCGATGCTCTGGGCCTGGCTCACCATGCGCGGCGCAGAGCCGCAGGGGGTCATGTTCCGCACCTTGACGATGTTTCACCTGCTGGTGGCGGTCGGCGCACTGGTCTTGCTGCACAACCTCTACGGCGGTGCGTCGAGCCTTGCGCGCCGCGTGCTGCTGGGTCCGTGCCTGGCGATGGCGCTGATTTGGGCGGTTGATCTCAATCTCTACGCGATCGGCTACATCGCCGATGCGACGCCGACGATGTTGGCCGCCCTGCGCGGACTGCTCGGGCTACCGGTAGCAGCGCTGCTCGTGCTGGGCGGATTTGGCGCGAGTGGCAGTGTCCGTTTTCGTCCGTCGCGCACGGTGGCCTTTCGCTCGGCTTCACTGCTTTTGATCGGCGGCTATCTCGCCGCCCTGCTTGCGGTTTCGCAGTGGTTGGCGCGCGGCGACGACGATTACGTCTCGTTGCTCCAGCTGACGCTCGTTGCGATTGCGGTGGCGGCCAGCATAATCGTGCTGCCCTCGCGGCGGATCCGCGGCTGGCTGCGGGTTACCTTGGCCAAGCATTTATTCCAGCATCGCTATGACTACCGTTCGGAGTGGCTGCGCTTCACCCGCACGATTGCCGAGAACAGCGGTGACCGTGTGAGCCTTGAGGAGCGCGTGATCCACGCCGTGGCCGACATCACCGACAGCCCGGCCGGCCTGCTCCTTACTCCGTCGGATGCAGGCCCCTTCCAGTTGGCCGCAAGCTGGCAGTGGCCCATGGCGCAAGTCCCGGACGAAGCGTTCAGCGCGGCCACGATCCGCGGGATCGAAACACGGGCCTATGTCGCCGACATTGACCAGTTGCGCGCCGGGCGCGTCGATCCAGCGACCCTCCCGCCGCTGCCGGAATGGTTGCTGGCCGAGCCGCGCGCCTGGGCGCTTGTCCCGCTGCTCCATTTCGAACGCCTGGTCGGAGCCGTCGTGCTGGCGCGGCCGGCGCATGCCCGCCCGCTCGACTGGGAGGATTTCGACCTGCTGCGCGTGGCCGGACAGCAGCTTGCCAGCTATCTGGCCGAACATTCGGGCCAGGCGGCGCTGGCCGAAGCGGCGCGGTTCGACGATTTCCATCGCCGCATCGCCTTCGTGATGCACGATATCATGAATCTCGCCAGCCAGATGGCACTGCTCGCGCGCAACGCCGAACAGCACGCCGAAAACCCCGATTTTCGCGCCGACATGCTGGTGACTCTGCGCAATTCGGCAGACAAGCTCAACACGCTGCTCGCGCGTCTTTCGCGCTATGGCTCGCCGGCGATCGCTGCGCTTGAACCGGTGCAGGCCGACGATGTCGCCGCCGCGGTGGTCGACCAGCTGAAGGCACGCCACCCCGTGGTGCTGGTCGAGCGCGAGCCGATCGAAGTCTCCGCCGAACGCAGTTCGCTGGAACAGGTCCTGCTCCATCTGATCCAGAACGCGATCGATGCCAGCGCAGATGATGCGCCGGTCTTTATCCGGGTTGCCGGAGACCCCATTTACGGACTGATCGAAGTGACCGACGCGGGCACCGGAATGAGCCCCGAATTCGTCCGCAGCCGCCTGTTCAAGCCGTTCGATTCGACCAAGCAGGGCGGCTTCGGAATCGGTGCCTATGAAGCGCGCGAACTGGTCCGGGCGATGCACGGGCGGCTCGATGTGGAAAGCCGCGAAGGGTTGGGAACGCGCTTCACGGTGCGCCTGCCGCGCTCCGATGCTTCTGCAATGCTCACAAGACTCGCCGATGAAGACGGCGCTGAACAAAGGGTCGCGTAATGACCGAAAACAAACCCAAACTGCTCATCGTCGAGGACGATCCGGGCCTTCAGGCCCAGCTCAAGTGGGCCTGGCCCGACTTCGAGGTAATCATCGCCGGCGACCGTGCCAGTGCGATTGCCGCGCTGCGCAGCGACGTACCGCCGGTGGTGACGCTCGATCTTGGCCTGCCGCCAGATCCCGACGGGACCAGCGAAGGCTTTGCGGTGCTCGATGCAATCATGGCCCTGAAGCCGGACACCAAGGTGATTGTCGCCTCGGGCCACGGCGCGCGCGATTCGGCGCTGCAGGCGATCGCCAACGGTGCCTATGACTTTTACCAGAAGCCGGTCGATATCGAAGCGCTGGGCCTGATTGTGCGCCGTGCGCTCCAGCTTCACCAGATCGAGAACGAGAATCGCCAGCTTGCCGCGCGCGGTAGCGAGGATCACCGCGTGCTCGGCCGCATGATCACCGCCGCGCCCGAGATGATCAAGGTCGCGCGCACGATCGAGCGGGTGGCCAACACCAACGTTTCGGTGATGCTGCTCGGCGCGAGCGGGACCGGCAAGGAACTGCTTGCGCGGGGCCTGCACGATGCGAGCGACCGTGCGGGCGGGGCCTTCGTTGCGATCAACTGCGCCGCAATCCCCGAGAATCTCCTCGAAAGCGAACTGTTCGGGCACGAGAAGGGCGCCTTTACCGGCGCGGTCAAGACCACCGAAGGCAAGATCGAGATGGCGAACGGCGGCACGCTGTTCCTCGACGAGGTCGGTGACATTCCGCTGCCACTGCAGGTCAAGCTGCTGCGGTTCCTGCAAGAACGGGTGATCGAGCGGATCGGTTCGCGTAAGTCTATCCCGGTCGACACGCGGATCGTTTGCGCCACGCACCAGGACCTCGAGGCGATGATCGCCGATGGCCGGTTCCGCGAGGACCTGTTCTACCGCCTGGCCGAAATTGTCGTGAAGATCCCCGGTCTGGCCGAACGGGCGGGAGACCCGACCCTGCTCGCCAAAGCCTTCCTCGCGCGGTTTGCCAAGGAAATGAACCCGGCCGTGAAGGGCTTTGCCCCGGATGCGCTGGCCGCGATCGATGGCTGGTCTTGGCCGGGCAACGTGCGCGAGCTGGAAAACCGCGTGAAGCGCGCGGTGATCATGACCGACGGCAAGCTGGTCGGGGCGGCCGATCTCGATCTCGCCGCACCTGACAGTGACGGCGCGCAGGTGCTCAACCTCAAGTCAGCGCGCGAGAGCGCTGACCGGCATGTAATCCGCCACGCGCTGGCGCGCAGCGAGGGCAACATTTCCAGCACCGCGAAGCTGCTCGGGATCAGCCGGCCAACGCTGTATGATCTCCTCAAGCAATACGACATGCAGACCTGAATCCATGACGCGCCGCCTGATCCTCGCTGCCGCCGTAGCGACTTTGGTCGGACTCGCCGGCCCCGGCCAAGCCATGCCCGGGGCGACGCAGTACAGCATGGTCAAGGCGAACGAGGCCTTGGCCCGGGGCGACGGAATCGCCGCGGAAGCCGAGTTGCAGCGCGCGTTGCAAACCGGAGCCACCCGGCCCGACGTCGCCGCGGCGATGGGCGAAGCGCTGATCGATCAGGGCGCGCTCGATAAGGCGCGTGAGTGGCTTGCGGCCGGACAGTTCGCAGGGGCGGAAGCGGGTCACGGCTGGCGCATGCTCGGCCACCTTGAACGCGTTACGGGCAACCTGGGTGCCGCCGGCAAGGCCTTTGACCAGGCGCTCAAGGTCGCTCCCAAGGATCCGCTGCTGTGGATCGAAATCGGGCGTATGCGCTATAGCGGCGGCGAGCAGCTGCTGGCGATCGACGCCGCGGAGCACGCGCTTGCAGCTGGCCCGGAGGAACCCCGGGCGCTGGAATTCAAGGCAGAACTGCTGCGCGATGCCGGAGGCTATGCTGCGGCAATCCCGCTTTATGAGAAAGCGCTGGAAGCAAAGCCGCACGATCTGGGCCTGCTCAGCGGCTACGCCGGCGCGCTGGGGGATGCTGGGCGCGCGAGCGATATGCTGGCAGCGACCCGGCGAATGCTCGCAATCGCCCCGCACAGCCCGCGTGCATTCTATCTTCAGGCTGTCCTTGCGGCGCGCGCAGGGCAGATCGACCTTGCCCGCTCGCTGTTCAACCGCACCAAGGGCAAATTGGCGAATGTCCCTGCCGGGATGCTCATGCAAGGGCTGCTCGACCTTGGAGCCGGGAACGCCAACCTTGCTGCCGATGTGCTATCTGCATTAGCCGATCGCCAGCCGGCTAACCAGCGGGTGGCGCTGCTGCTGGCGCGCGCGCTCTATGCCACGGGCGATTACAACGAGCTGTTTGCGCGGTTCGGCGCGCTGGCGCAGCGCAGCGATGCTTCTCCGTATCTCCTGACGCTCTTGGCCCGTGCCTATGAAGACCAGGGCAACCGGGCGGCCGCAGCGCCGCTGCTCGATCGGGCATCGGCCGCGGCATCGCCGGGCATCCAGCCGATCTTCGAACCGGCCGGCCCCGCTGAATTCGGCGCACGCTTCGCCGCCGATCCGGCCGCGCTGGGGTTGGCGACACCTTATGTGCGAAGCCTCCTTGGTGCGCGCAACGGGGCCGGGGCTTTGCAGGCTGCCGGGCGCTTCCTGCGTGCGCGACCGGCTTCGGATGATGCGCTGGGGCTGATGGGCGACGTCGAACTGCTGACCGGAAATCCGGCTGCGGCGCTGCAGCATTACGACCAGGCGACCAAGGTGCGGTTTCCCGATCTGCTGCTGCTCCGAATGAGCGAAGCCTTTGCCGCAGCCGGGCAGCCCGCCGCCGCACAGCCGATCGTGGCGCGCTATCTCGCAGCCTTCCCGACGAGCAGCCTCGCTGCCCGTCTTTCGGCCAACTTCGCGGCGATGCAGGGCGACTGGCAGACTGCGGTTGCGCTGCTCGAAAGCTTGCGCCTGCGCAGCGGTAATCGCGACGTGCGGCTGCTCGCCGATCTCAGCTTCGCGCAGCTGCGTAGCGGCGATGCCACAGCCGCAGCGGAAAGCGCCGGGCGCGCCTATGCGCTTCAGCCAAGCAGCGCGATTGCCGCGCAGGCGCTGGGCATGGCGCTCGCCGAAGCGGGCAACGATCCGGTTGGGGCGCGCCAACTTCTGCTTCAGGCGCGGACGTCGGCCGGGGACAATCCCCTGATCCAGTCGGCCCTCGCAAAGCTGCATTAGCCCCTCGACAAGCGCCCGCGCCTTGCCCAAAGTCGATTTCATCGATCGATTAAATTGGCGAGGGACGTGCGATGGCCGGGGTGCTGGACGGGGTTACTGTAATCGAATTGGCCGGCATCGGTCCGGGGCCGTTCTGCGGGATGATGCTCGCCGATCATGGCGCGCGGGTGGTCCGGGTTGAGCGCCCGGGGACCAGCGGCCGCTTCGGTGATGGCGGCAACCGCGATATCCTCAACCGCAACCGGGAGCGGATCGAGCTCGACCTCAAGGACCCGGGAGCGATCGCCCGGCTCAAGGAGCTGGTCACGCAAGCCGACGCCCTGATCGAGGGCTATCGCCCCGGGGTGATCGAGCGGATGGGGATCGGCCCTGATGTGCTGCTTGGCATCAACCCCAAGCTGGTGATCGGGCGGATGACCGGGTGGGGCCAGGACGGCCCGATGGCGCCGCTCGCCGGGCATGACATCAACTACATCGCGTTGTCGGGCGCGCTCCATTCCTATGGCCGCGCGGGGCAGAAGCCGACCTTTCCGGTCAATGCCGTGGGCGATTTCGGCGGCGGCGGAATGCTGCTAGCCTTCGGCGTGGTTGCGGCGATCCTTCACGCGCGCGGCGGCGGGCAGGGGCAGGTGGTCGACGCGGCGATGGTCGACGGCGCTGCGATCCTTTCTGCGATGACCTACACATTTCTCGGTAACGGCCAGTGGCGCGACGAGCGCGGGGTCAACCTGCTCGACAGCGGAACGCACTTCTACGACACCTACGAGACCAGCGACGGCAAGTGGATCTCGCTGGGTTCGATCGAGCCGCAGTTCTACGCGCTGCTGCTCGAGAAGACGGGGCTTACCGGCGATCCCGACTTCGCGCAGCAGATGAACCCGGCGCAGTGGGGTCCGCTCAAGGAGAGGGTGACCGCGCTGATCCTGACCAAGACCCGCGACGAATGGTGCGCGATCATGGATGATACCGACATCTGCTTCGCCCCGGTGCTGAGCTTGCGTGAAGCGCCCAAGCACCCGCACAACGTGGCGCGGCAGACGTTTGTCGAGGATGGCGGCATGGTGCAGCCTGCGCCGGCGCCGCGCTTCTCCGCCACGCCTGCGCCGCCGGTTTCGCTTGGCGGACGCTGAACTGCTTCGCCGAAGTTGACACAAAGTTGACACCAAAACGATTTCGAAACGATCACGCGGAACATGCGCCGGGACGAGACGGTCTGCGCGCGTGTCAGGCTTGAAAGTTCGTGACCGGAAGGCATTGGCGATCCATATCAAAACCCAACCATGTAGGAAAATGCCGTGGTGCTAAGCAGGATCGATCCGATGGTGCGGCTGCTTGCACTCGCAATCCTGCTCGCCTTCATACTGCCGGTGCAGGGTGAGTGGCGTAGCGTCGCTCAACTCGTGTCAAACGCAGCGGTGTTCCTGCTGTTCTTCCTCAACGGGCTGCGCTTGCCCCGGCATGAAGTTATCGCAGGGCTGACCAACCACCGCTTGCTGTACCCGCTGGTTGCCTGGTGCTTCGGCGCAATGACCTTGGCGGGCTGGGCCGTGTGGCAACTCGGAACCGGTTGGATGCCGCCGCTGCTGGCGCTCGGTTTTCTTTATCTTGGCTGCCTGCCTTCGACGGTCCAGTCCGCCACCGCCTATTCGTCGCTCGCCGGGGGCAACGTCGCAAGTTCGGTCGTCGCTGCGGCCTTGCTCAATGTGGTGGGCGTTTTCGTCACCGCGCCGCTGTTTTCGTGGATCGCAGGCGGCGAGGGCGGCGAGCTGCACGCCGATGGACTGGTCAAGGTCGCCACGATCCTGCTGCTGCCGTTCATGCTAGGACAAATTGCGCAGGGGTGGCTTGGCGGCTGGGTCAGGGCCCATCGCCAGCTCGCCACCTGGTTCGATCGCACCTCGATCGCGATCGCGGTCTACGTTGCCTTTTCGGGCGCGGTGGAGCAGCGCTTCTGGAGCCGGGTGGATAGCCCGGGCTGGTTGTGGCTGGCAGGGGGGACCGCAGTGCTCCTGGTCTTCGCCCACGGCGGGGCCTGGCTGCTGGGCGGTGCGCTGCGGCTGGACCGCGCTAACCGGATCACCATGCTGTTCGCCGGCGCGCAAAAGAGTATCGCCATGGGTGCGCCGCTGGCGTCGGTGCTGTTCCCGCCTGCTGTCGCCGGCGTGGTGCTGCTACCGGTCCTGCTTTACCACCTTGTCCAGCTGGTGGTGGCGGCACCGCTCGCGCAGCGCCTGGCTTCAGCCGCCTGACTTCTTCGCGGCGCGCGTCTGAGCAGCCTTCTTCGCGCCAGCCGATCGGCGCTGCGCCTCGAGGCGGCGATTGCGCCTGATCGACCAGAGCAGCGAGGCGGCGATCAGAACACCGCCGATCAGGCCGGTGACCGTCTCCGAAATCTGATAGCTCGACGAAGCGAGCATGATCGCGGCCAAGGCCAGGATCGCCCAGAACGCGCCGTGTTCGAGGTAGCGGTATTCGGCGAGCGAACCCTTTTCGACCAGCATGATGGTCAAGGATCGCACAAACATCGCCCCGATCGACAGGCCGAGCGCGATGACCAGCATGTTGTTCGACAGAGCGAAGGCGCCGATTACCCCGTCGAAGCTGAACGAAGCGTCGAGCACGTTCAAATAGATGAACCCGCCAAGCCCGCTGCGTCCGCCGCCGATATTGCTGCGTTCAAGCCAGTGCCCGATCGCCTCGACCGCGACGAATGCCGCAACGCCAAGGATGCCCGCCTCGACGAATTGCAGCGCTTCCTCGCCTTTGAGCAACCGCGCGAAGCTCAGCAGCACCAGCAACAGCAACGCGAGGCCGAATGCCTCGATCTCGCCAAACCGCGCGAGGCGCTTCTCGATTGTCCCGATCCAGTGGATGTGCTTGTCGCTGTCGAAAAAGAACTTGATACCGACCATGGCGAGGAAGGTGCCGCCGAACCCGGCAATCGTCAGATGCGCGCTGCTGACGATCCGCTCGTATTCCTGCGGTTGGCGCAGCGACAGGTTCAAGGCATCGACAGGTCCGATGCCGGCGGCCAGAGCCACGATGGCAAGGGGAAACACGATCCGCATGCCGAAAACGGCAATCACCATGCCCCAGGTCAGGAAGCGTTGGCGCCATATCGGTTCCTGGCTTTCCAGGACGGAAGCGTTGACCACGGCGTTGTCGAACGACAATGATATTTCGAGCACCGCGAGGACCGTTACGATCCACAAAACCTCGAGCGCGCCGCCGACTGTGCCCGAACGGCTCCAACCAAGCCAAGCGGCGAGGACAAGGCATAAGCCCGTGAATATGAACGACCCTCTGAAATAGCGCAGCATGATGGGCAGTTACTTCGGCTGGTAAGTTTGTTCGATGCCGGGGAAGCTGCGCGAACGCACTTCGGTGGCATACTGCGCGGCGGCGGCCGAGATCGTCTCGGCCAATGTACCGTAGCGTTTGACGAAGCGGGGCACGCGTTCGAACATGCCCATCATGTCTTCGGTGACGAGCACCTGACCGTCGCACTGGGCCGAAGCGCCGATGCCGATGATCGGGCAGGCAACCGCTTTGGTTGCGGCGATGGCGATCGGTTCGACCACCCCTTCGATCACGATTGCGAAAGCTCCGGCATCGGCCAGCGCCTGCGCGTCGTTGACGATCTTCTGCGCTTCGGCATCGCTGCGTCCGCGTGCGTTGTAGCCGCCAAGCACGTTGACCGCCTGCGGGGTCAGGCCGACATGACCCATCACCGGAATGCCGCGCTGGGTCAGGAAAGCTACCGTTTCGGCCATCGCCGCGCCGCCTTCGAGCTTGACCGAACTGGCGCCCGTATCAGCAAGCACGCGTGAGGCTGTAGCGAAGGCCTGCTCGGGCGAGGCTTCATAGGTGCCGAAGGGCAAGTCGACTACGACCGCCGCATGGTAGGATCCGCGCACGACAGCGGCGCCGTGCGCGATCATCATTTCGAGTGTAACCTGCAGGCTCGAAGGCAGGCCGTAGATGACCTGACCGAGCGAATCCCCGCACAGGATCATATCGCAATGCTCGTCGAGCAGCTGCGCTTGCCGTGCGGTGTAGGCGGTCAGCATCACGAGCGGCTCGGCGGTGACGCCATCCACCTTGTGCTGACGGATCGCCGGGATGGTCACCCGGCGCAGCGGCGTCGGGGTGGGATGCGCGCGGCTCGTCGCGGTGTCGAGCTGAAAGGTCGTAGACATGTCCGTGCCTTAGACCAGCCCGCGCGGCTGGGGAAGGGCGGGCATTTGCACTTGCCAATGTGCCGCTTGGCGCTAGCTTCCCCGCCAGCAACCATTCGGGCGCTGCGCAAGCGCCTGACAGAAGTTTAGGGGACTGTAATGTTCGGTCGGGTCAAGTCGCTGACAGCCATTTTGGCGACGGCGGAGAAAAAATCACTGCATCGCTCGCTGGGCGCATTCCAGCTTACTTTGTTCGGGATCGGCTGCGTGATCGGGACCGGCATCTTCGTGCTGACCGCGGCGGGCGCACAGAAAGCCGGCCCGGGGCTCATGCTCGCGTTTGCCATCGCCGGGGCGATCTGCATCGTCGCGGCGCTGTGCTATTCGGAAATCGCCTCGATGATCCCGGTTGCGGGGTCCGCCTATACCTATACCTATGCAACGATGGGCGAGCTGCTCGCCTGGACAGTCGGCTGGGCGCTGGTGCTCGAATATGCGGTTGCCGCCTCGGCGGTTTCGGTCGGCTGGTCGGGTTACTTCACCGGAACGATCCTCGAGCATACCTTCGGGATACATTTGCCCGCGTGGATGGTCGCGGGGCCGCTGGCTTTGGGCGGATCGCCCGGCGGGGTGATCAACTTGCCCGCTGCGGTGATTGCGCTGCTGGTAACCTGGCTGCTGATGATCGGCACCACCGAAAGCGCCCGCGTTAACGCCGCACTGGTGTTGATCAAGGTAACCGCGCTCACCGCGTTTATCTTCCTGACGGTGCCCAAGGTCGACACGGCCAATTTCAATCCGTTCCTGCCGGCCGGCGTGTTCGGCGGTTTCGGGACCGGGGTCGGTGCAGTAGGCGCAGCGGCAACGATTTTCTTTGCTTACGTCGGTTTCGATGCGGTTTCGACCGCGGCGGAAGAGACCAAGAACCCGCAGCGCAATGTACCGATCGGGCTGATCGGCAGTCTGCTGTTCTGCACCGTGTTCTACATGCTGGTCGCGGCCGGCGCGGTCGGCACGATTGGCGGTCAACCGATCATGGGGCCGGGCGGCGTGCCCTTCCCGGCCGGTTCGGAAGAGCTCGCCCGGCAGTGCGCGATGCCGCAATATGCGGATATGCTGGTCTGTTCGAAAGAAGCGCTGGCGCATGTGCTGCGCCAGATCGGGTTTGGCACCGTGGGCAACATGCTGGGCTATGCCGCGTTTATCGCGCTGCCTTCGGTGATCCTGATCCTGCTGTTCGGCCAGACGCGTATCTTCTTCGTGATGGCGCGTGACGGGCTGCTGCCCGAAGTACTGGCCAAGGTTCACCCCAAGTGGAAGACGCCGTATGTGGTGACTTTCCTGACCGGGATCGCGACCGCGATTGCGGCGGCGTTCCTGCCGGTGGGTCAGCTGGCCGATATTGCCAATGCCGGGACGCTCTATGCGTTCATGATGGTGGCAATCGCGGTGATGATGCTGCGCAAGACCGCGCCGAATTTCCCGCGGGCGTTCCGCACTCCGGCGCTGTGGCTGATCGGCCCGGCGACGATTGTCGGCTGCGTGTTCCTGTTCTTCAACCTGCCGACTGCCGCGATGTTGGTGCTGCCGATCTGGGGCGCGATCGGGCTGGCGATCTATTACCTCTATGGCTACCGGACCAGCCACGTCGGGCGCGGGGTGGTCGATACGCATGAAGACGAACCTTATGCGCCCGGGCAGCCGATTTCGGCGGTTCACGGTGATGACAAGGATTGATGCGCGGTAGGCGATAAGCACGCCGCACAAACACTTCGGGCCGCCCTGATGGGGCGGCCCGTTTTGGTTGGGGTCAGGGAGGCTTAAAGCGCCACTTCGGCAAAACCGCCCTTGATGTCGTCGCGCACGTTCATGCCGAGCATCATCTTGGCGGTGTTGATCGCGCCCATCTCGCCCGACCAGATCGAGGCTTCACCAAGGTCCATGCGCAGCATCAGCGCGCTGGCCTTGCCTGCTGGGAACCAGGCCTCGACGAAGTTGTTCCACATCGCGTCCTTGATGCCTTGGTCGGTTTCCTCGGTGAGCGCACCGGCGAACCGGGCGTAGAGTTCGTGACCCTTGCCGCTATAGGTGGCGGTGGCCGGGCCCAGCGCGGCAAAGCGGTTGTCGGGACTGGTGAAGAACCAGATCGCGTGGTTGGCGTCCTTGTCGAGCTGCGCGGTCATCGGCGCGGCGCTGTCGGGATCGGCATCGAGCTGCAACATCACGAACGGCGAATCGCTCAGCGTCTTCCAGAATTTCCGCTTGAGTTCTTCTGGGTCGCCTTGGTCGTATTTCATCATCAATCTCCTGCATGGGTATCGGGTGAACGGCTTGCGGGCAGGGCGGTTCCGCGCGCGACGGCAAGGTGTGCCGATTGCGCCGGGGAGCGATTGTGAAACATGTTTGCGAATCGCGCGTTATGAGAACATAAATAGAACATTGGAGTGATTCTGCAGATGGACCCGGTATTATCTAAACGCAGGCCGCGCGGTGAAACGGCGTGGTGGAAGGGGCTTGCCTCCGCCAAAAGCGAACCTGCGGTGGAACGCAGGCCGTTGCCTCGTCCAGGGGTGGGGGAAGTTCGCCATGCAGAGCTGTTCGCCTCCTCGCGCGAAGCCGGCGGGGCCGGGCTGGCGCTGGCCTTCGCGCTCGAACAGGCGGAGGCAGACGACCAGCGCCCGTGGCTGTGGGTGCAGGACGCGGCAGCGCTGCGGCTGGGCGGCAGGCCCTACCGTCCAGGGCTGCCGCGAATGTTGCGCCACCGCCTGCTCCACGTTGCCGCCAAGACCCCCGAGGATGCGCTGTTCGCGCTTGAGGAAGGGCTGCGCTGCCGCGATCTTGCCTTCGTGATCGGGGAGATCGCCGGCAACCCCAAGGCGCTGTCGTTCACCACCTCGCGCCGCCTCAGTCTAGTGGCCGAGACGCACGGGGTGCCGCTGTGGCTGGTCCGGCTCGATGCCGCGCGCGACCTGTCGTCGGCGCGCCAGCGCTGGCAGGTGACCGCCGCACCATCGCTTGCCCCGCGCTGGAACAAGGCTGCCCCCAGCGCACCCGCGTGGCACGCCGAGCTGTTCCGCGCGCGCAATCACCCTCCCGGACAATGGATCCTGCGCGATGACGGACATGTCCTCACCGCCAGCCCGCCGCATCATGGCGATCTGGTGCGCGCGGCTGGCGATCGATCGCTGGCAGCTGGCTGAAGGCGCGAGCGCAGACCCGCTCGCGCTGATCTCGGAAAGCGCCCACGGCCCGCGGATCACCGCGGTCAATGCGCCTGCGCGCGAGGCCGGGGTACGCGCTGGAACCGCGCTGACCGATGCCCGCGCGCTGTGCCCCGAACTGGCCGCCGCGCCCGCCGATCCCGCAGGCGACCTCGCGCTGCTCGAAAAGCTCGCCTTATGGGCGCAGCGCTGGGGACCGTGGTCGGCGCTCGATCCGCCCGACGGGCTGCTGGTTGATGTCACCGGGGTGGCGCATCTGCTGGGCGGCGAGGGCATGTTGCTGGCCGATACCAGCGAGCGACTGGCGGCACGCGGACTTGCCGCGCGGGTGGCGATCGCGCCCACCGCCGGGGCGGCCTGGGCGCTGGCGCATTACGGGCCCGAGCGGGCGATCCTCGATCCTCCCCCGAACGGAGAGAATATCCATCCCGCTCTCGCCAGCCTTCCCGTCGCCGCGCTGCGACTCGAAAGCGATGTGGTCACGGTGCTCAAGCGGCTTGGCCTCAAGCGGCTGGGGCAGCTTGCCGGAGTGGGCGAGGGTGCGAAGGGCCGTGATGCGATCCAGCGGCGGTTCCGCAACCGCCGCTCGCCTGCCGCCAATCCGCTGATCCGGCTGGACCAGTTGCTCGGCCGCGTGCCCGAGCCGCTGCTGCCGGTGGTTCCGGTCGAGCTGCCGCTGGTGCAGCGCCGGCTGATGGAGCCGATCCGCCATCGCGATCTGCTCGATCGCGTGCTCGGCGATCTTGCCGAAGATATGGCGCGAGAACTCGAACGGCGGGGCGAGGGGGCGCGGCGGCTCGAGCTTGGGCTGTGGCGTGTCGATGGCGCGGTCACGATCAAACGGCTCGAATTCGCCGCCGCCACGCGCGAGGCCGCGCATATCGTCCGGCTG
>JANOAD010000067.1:0-13255 GCA_031410955.1 Novosphingobium sp.
ATCATGTCAGAAGTCCCCTCTCGATCTATGTGATACAAGGTAACATAGGTTCCTGACGCTGCAATGAACGAAATGGGGCTGGCGATGATGGTGCAATTGGATACCATCGCGCCATGATCATCATCACCGGCAGCGCCACCATCCGCCCCGAACATTTCGACGAAGCGTTGGAGTTGGGGATCGAGCATTCGAAACGATCGCGCGGGGAGCCCGGCTGCTTTGCGCACAATTGCCACGTCGATGCCGAAAACCCGCAGCGGATCGTGTTTGTCGAGGAATGGGCCGATATGGCAGCGGTGAAGACGCACTTCGCGGTGCCGGCTTCGGGGGAATTTGTGCGTACCCTCGGCGGTTGGACCGAGGGTGCGCCCGAGATGAAGCTGTTCGAGGCGAACGAGATTAAGCGATAGGCGTTTCCGGAGGTTTGGCACCTACGCGAGGCCTTCCCCGCACGAACTTGCGGAGGGCCAAGCCGGGCCTCGATCGCCAGATCGCCAGAAGCAGCGCACCGAGCAGTACCCAGGGCAGTGCCACCCCGACCGCGGTCAGCACGAACCAGATCATGCTCGACAAGCTGGCCCAGGTCGCGTGGAAGGCATCGCCGACCGGATTGCCGCCGAGCGAGAAACCAGCGTCTCCTTCATAGCTGAACGACATCGGCGTGCTGGCCAGCTGGGCCTGTGCGGCGGCCTTTTCGGTCTTCGCATTGGCCACCTGTGCGCGGAGCTCTCGCGCCTGCGCTTGCAGTTCAGCGCGTTCGTCGTCCCCTGGCTTGCCCGCCGTAAGCTTGCGCTCGACTTCGGCGAGCTGAGTGGCGGCGTCTCCGCCAATTTGCTGGGCTGTTTCGATGGTGGGGGCGACATCGGTGCCGTTGATCTCGGCATCGACCAGTTTGCCCGATGCCTTCTCAACAGCCGCGATCCCCTCCTTGCCGAAAGCGCGGGCGAGTTCGGGGGAGAGCTTGAACTCCAGTTTCGCGGAAATCCTCTCGTCATCGAGCAGGGTGTAGCGCATCCCGGTGATCCGGCACTGCGTCGGCCCCAGCTTTTCGCAGGCGGAGGCATGTGCCTCCTGCACTGTCGCAATGCTCTTGTCGGGCAATACGAAATCGTAGCGATAGGTGAAGGCGACCCCCGGGGCGGCACGAGGATCGATGCCGGGAGCTACGATCGAGGGAGGCCTCGCAGGCCCTGAGATGTCCGCTGAAGTAACTTGGCGTGAATCGCTATCTTCGGATCGTTCAGCCTTTTTTCCGCAGCCAGTAACGGCAAGGACAGCGATGAGCGAGCTGGTGAGCAGAAATCGACGCATGGGCAATCTCCCTTAATCCGCGGATTCGCGGTACGAGTTAGATTATCTACTATTCTAGTTGTGTATAGATATAATGTATCGTTATGCGTCAATCAGTTCCGGATCGATCTCTCCCGCGCGGTTCTGGATGAACATGAAGCGCTGGGCGGGGTCGCGGCCCATCAGGCGGTCGACGAGGTCTTTCACTGCTGCGCGGCCTTCGTATTCGGGGGGCAGGGTGATGCGCAGGAGGCCGCGCGTCTCCGGGTTCATCGTAGTCTCGCGCAATTGCTGCGGGTTCATCTCGCCGAGGCCTTTGAAGCGGCCGACTTCAACCTTCTTGCCCTTGAACTGCCCGGCTTCCAGCTCGGCGCGGTGGGCATCGTCGCGGGCGTAGGCGCTCTCCTTGCCCGAGGTCAGACGATACAAGGGCGGTTGCGCCAGATACAAGTGCCCGCGCCGCACGACCTCGGCCATTTCCTGGAAGAAGAAGGTCATCAGCAAGGTGGCAATATGCGCGCCGTCGACGTCGGCGTCGGTCATGATGATGATCCGGTCGTAACGCAGGTTGTCTGGGTTGCAGTCCTTGCGGGTACCGCAGCCCAGCGCGAGGCCGAGGTCGGCGATTTCGCTGTTGGCGCGGATCTTGTCCATGGTGGCGCTGGCGACGTTGAGGATCTTGCCGCGGATCGGCAGGATCGCCTGGTTCTTGCGATCACGCGCCTGCTTGGCGCTGCCGCCGGCGCTGTCACCTTCGACGATGAACAGTTCGGTTTCGCGATCGCCTTCGCCCGAGCAATCGGTCAGCTTTCCGGGCAGGCGGAGCTTGCGCGCGTTGGTCGCGGTCTTGCGTTTGACCTCGCGTTCGGCCTTGCGCCGCAGCCGCTCGTCCATCCGCTCGAGCACTGCTCCCAAGAGCGCCTTGCCGCGCTCGAGATTGTCCGAGAGGAAATGGTCGAAGTGATCGCGTACCGCGTTCTCGACCATCCGCGCCGCTTCCGGGCTGGTCAGGCGGTCCTTGGTCTGGCTCTGGAACTGCGGTTCGCGCACGAACACCGATAGCATCACTTCGCTGCCGGTGATCACGTCCTCGGGCGCGATGTCCTTGGCCTTTTTCTGCCCGATCAGGTCGGCGAAGGCGCGGACGCCCTTGGTCAGCGCGGCGCGCAGGCCCTGTTCGTGGGTGCCGCCATCGGGGGTGGGAATGGTGTTGCAGTAATAGGAGTACGATCCGTCGGACCACAGCGGCCAGGAGATCGCCCATTCAACCCTGCCTTGCTCCTCACCGGGAAAGTCCTGCGATCCCGAGAAAAACTGCGTGGTGACACATTCGCGCGCGCCGATCTGCTCGCGCAAGTGATCGGCGAGGCCGCCCGGGAACTGGAAGGTGGCCTCGGCCGGGACATCGTCACCGGTGAGACTGGGCGCGCATTTCCAGCGGATTTCGACCCCGGCGAACAGGTAAGCTTTGGACCGCACCAGACGGAACAGCCGGGCAGGCTTGAACCCCGCTTCAGTGCCGAAGATCTCGGTGTCGGGCACGAAGGTTACGCTGGTGCCGCGCCGGTTGGGGGTGCTGCCGAGGTGCTGGAGCTTGCCTAGCGGCACTCCGCGCGAGAATTCCTGCGCGTAGAGTTCCTTGGCGCGCGCCACCTCGATCCGGGTCAGGCTGGAGAGCGCGTTGACCACCGAGACGCCGACCCCGTGCAGGCCGCCGCTGGTGGCATAGGCTTTGCCGGAGAACTTGCCGCCCGAATGGAGCGTGGTCAGGATCACTTCGAGCGCCGACTTGCCCGGATACTTGGGATGCTCGTCAACTGGAATGCCACGACCGTTGTCGGTGATGGTCAGGCGGTTGCCTTCCTCCAGCGTCACCTCGATCCGGCTGGCGTGGCCGGCGACGGCTTCGTCCATCGCATTGTCGAGAACTTCGGCGGCGAGGTGATGGAACGCACGTTCGTCGATGCCGCCGATATACATGCCCGGGCGGCGCCGCACCGGCTCCAGCCCCTCAAGCACTTCGATCGCGCTACCGTCGTAGGTTTCGCCGGTGTTTACCGGCATTTTGTCAAACAGGTCTTCGGACATGGCGAGGCTATAGGCGGTGGGGATTCAGGTCCGCAAGCGCGGCGACCCGGTTTTCGTCAGTCCACGAATTTCTCCGGCGCCGGGCTGACGATGGTGATCCCGCCGCCACGCGCTTCACGCACCTCCAGCGCGCGCTCGCCGATCCCGTTCGGGGCGAAGCGGAAGGGTCCGTCGAGGCCGAGGAAGCCGTCGCGATCAGTCAGCCGCGCAGTGGGGAAGGGGGCACCAGTCCGCCATTCACGCGCGATCCGAACCGCCAGGAGCACGCTGTCATAGCCGTAAGTCGCAAGGCGATAGGGCGATCCGCCGAACCGCGCCTTGTAGCTAGCGGCGAAGCGCGCGAACCGGGCATCCGAAATCGCCGCGAACCAGGCGCCGCGCAAGGCCGGGGTCTTGCTCAGGGCCAGTTCGCCGCTCCACAGGTCGGTGCCGAGGATGCGCGGGGCAGCGGCTCCCGCCGCCTTGAGCTGCGGCGCAGCCATGGCTGCATACTTGGCCGAATCCGCGATTAGTACGGCGTCAAAGCCACCCTTGGTCCGCAGCCGGGTCGCAGCGCTGATGATCGAGCTGTTCGACCGGTCATAGCTCTGCGTGCTTACCAGCGTGCCGCCAGCTGCCTTTACCGCCGCAGCATAGGCGGCGCTGGCGCGCGTCCCATAGCCGCCCTTGGGGGCGAGCAAGGCAAAGCGGGTGACGCCGCGCGAATGGGCATAGTCGACCACGCGCTCGATCGCGTTGCTGCTGCTGGTTCCCATCATGAACACGTCGCGGGCGGCCATGTCGGCTTCGCTCGAATAGGTGATCAACGGCACGCGCGACGCGCGGGCGATTGCTGCCACGGCAGGGATGTCGTCGCCCGCAAGCGGGCCGAGGATCAGCTTGTTACCATCGGCCATCGCCTTGGTCGCAGCCGCCGCCGGACCTTCACCGGTATCGTAAGTGGTTATGCGGATCGTCTTGGCGTTGGTGTCGAGCAGGGCCATCTGCGTGGCATTGGCGATCGATTGACCCCACGCTGCTTGCGGTCCGCTTAGCGGGACCAGCAGCGCGATGCGCTGTCGCTTCTGGTCGCTGGGCAGGTTGTCGTCCGGGGTCGGCACTGGCGGCGGGGTTGCGGCCGGACCCTTGGGAATGACCTTGCACCCGGCAAGCGCAGTGACCGCGGCGAGCATGAAGAGCTTGCGGCGGTCCAGTCGCGTTTCGAACATGCCTTGTCGCTCCCCTCAGGTCAGTCCATGGTCGGGGCCATGGCGCTTGATCCCGGACTCTACATTGTTGCGACGCCGATTGGCAATCTGGGCGATGTTTCGACGCGTGCGGCGGCGATACTCGGTGGCGTAGCTGCGGTAGCCTGTGAGGATACCCGCGTGACAGGCAAATTGCTGCACCATCTGGGCGTCAAGCAGAAGCTCATTCGCTATGACGATCATGCCAGCGAAGCGACGCGCGACCACTTGCTCGGGCTGGCCGCGACTGCCGCGATTGCACTGGTCAGCGATGCCGGGACGCCGCTGATTTCGGATCCGGGTTATCAGTTGGTCGTGGCGGCGCGCGAACGGGGGATTGCGGTCACCAGCATTCCCGGACCCAGCGCGGCAATTGTCGCGCTGACCTTGGCCGGGCTACCCAGCGACCGGTTCCTGTTCGCCGGGTTCCTGCCGGCCAAGGACAAGGCGCGGCGCGAGGTGCTGGCCGAATTGGCGAGCGTGCGAGCGACGCTGGTGTTCTACGAAACCGCCCCGCGACTTGCCGCAGCGCTGGGCGCAATCGACGAAGTCTTGCCCGGACGGCCCGTCGCGGTGGCCCGCGAGCTCACCAAGAAATTCGAGGAATGCCGGACCGGCAGCCCGGCCGAGCTCATTTCGCATTATGCCGCGCATCCGCCCAAGGGTGAAATCGTGCTGCTGATCGGCCCGCCGGACGAGGTGGAGGTTACCCCTGCCGATGCGGAAAGCCTGCTTGTTGCAGCCTTGCAGAACCTCAAGCCTTCGCAAGCCGCCGCCGACGTTGCACGGGCCACCGGGCTCGATCGCAAGGCGCTTTATGCCCGCGCGCTCGAACTCAAATGAGCAGCCGGGCCGAGCGTGAGGCGAGGGGCCGGCGCGGCGAAACGCTTGCAGCCTGGTTCCTCCGTCTGAAGGGCTGGCGCATCCTGGCCCGGCGGGTGAAGACCCCGCGCGGCGAAATCGACCTGATCGCGCGGCGCGGCAGGGTGGTGGCCTTTGTCGAAGTGAAGTGGCGGGCGAGTGCGGCCGAACTAGATCACGCGATCGACGATTACCGCCTGCGACGGGTCCGCGCCGCGGCCGAGGCGGTCGCGCATCGCTATGCCGGTGCAGGCGATGAGCAACGGATCGACGTCCTCCTCCTTGCGCCGGGGCGTTTCCCTCGCCACATGGCGAATGCATTGATGCCCTGAGCGGAGTTCCCGATTGTCATGAGCCTGCGCGTCGCGGTCCAGATGGACCCGCTTCAATCGATCAATATAGGCGGGGATTCCAGCTTCGCGCTGATGCTCGCGGCGCAAGCGCGGGGGCATCAGCTGTTCCACTACGACGTCAAGTCGCTGGCCTATGATTGCGGCCGGCTGACCGCTTGGGCTGCGCCGGTGACGGTCCAGCGCGAGGCGGGCAATCATTTCGCGGCGTATGAGCATCGCCAGATTGATCTGGTCAAGGACGTGGACGTCGTCCTGATGCGGCAGGATCCGCCGTTCGATCTCAGCTACATCACAGCCACCCACCTGCTCGAAAGGCTCGAAGGGCAGACGCTGGTAGTCAACGATCCGGCCAGTGTGCGCAACGCGCCCGAAAAGGTCTTTGTGCTCGATTTTGCGCAGTACATGCCGCCGACTTTGATCGCGCGGCGGATCGAGGACGTTCGTGCCTTCCATGCCCGCTATCCCGGCGATCTGGTAATGAAGCCGCTCCACGGCAACGGCGGCAAAGCGGTCATCCGCATTCCGGCGGACGGAAGCAATCTGGGCGCCCTGATCGAACTGTTCGACAATGCCTGGGTCGAACCGCACATGTTCCAGCCGTTCCTTGCCGAGATCAGCGAAGGCGACAAGCGCATCGTATTGGTCGACGGCGAGATTGCCGGTGCGATCAACCGCCGCCCCGGCGCAGGCGAATTCCGCTCGAATCTCGCGGCCGGGGGTTATGCCGAGCCGACCACGCTTAACCCGCGCGAAGAGGAAATCTGCGCTGCGATGGGTCCCGAGCTGAAAAAGCGCGGGCTGGTTTTCGTCGGCATCGACGTGATCGGCGGCAAGTGGCTGACCGAGATCAATGTCACATCGCCGACCGGGATCCTGGCGATCGACAAGTTCAACGGTACCGACACCCCCAGCCTGATCTGGGATGCAATCGAGGCGCGGCAAAGCCGCATTTGATCCACCATGGCTGACTGGATTATCGACCTGATCGAGCGGGGCGGCTACTGGGGCATTGGGCTGTTGATGTTCATCGAGAACGTCTTTCCGCCGATCCCCAGCGAGCTGATCATGGGCGCCGGCGGGATCGCGGTGGCGCGTGGAACGATGGAGATCTGGCCGTTGCTGCTCGCCGGCACGCTGGGGTCGACGCTGGGCAATTACCTGTGGTTCGTGCTCGGCGATCGCTGGGGCTACCAGCGGCTTGAACCGTTCGTGCGCCGCCGGGGGCGGTGGCTGACCATGCGCTGGAGTCATGTCGAACACGCCACGGCGTTCTTCCTGCGACACGGCCAGTGGGTTGTGTTCGTCATGCGCTTTTCGCCGCTCCTGCGCACGATGATTTCGCTCCCCGCCGGGTTGAGCCACATGAAGCACTGGAAGTTCCTCGTCTTCACCTTCGCCGGTGCGGCGGTGTGGAACACGCTGCTGATCTATGGCGGCAAGTGGCTCGCAGGGTATTTCGAAGAGATGCACCAGGTGGCGGGAGCGGTGATCGGTGGGCTGGTGGTGGTCGCGGTGCTGGCCTGGGCGTGGCGTGTGTGGCGCTGGAAGGACTAGCCGCGCGGATGCGCGTTGCGATAAACGTCGAGCAGGGTCGCAGCATCGACTTTGGTATAAATCTGCGTCGATCCAAGGCTGGCGTGGCCGAGCAACTCCTGCAAACTGCGCAAGTCTGCCCCGGCGCCCAGAAGATGTGTGGCAAAGCTGTGCCGCAGCGCGTGCGGGGTAGCGCTGGGCGGCAGTCCTAGCACGGTCCGGGCGCGGGCCATCGCCTTCTGGACCATCCCCTGCGATAGCGGGCCGCCCTTGGCCCCGCGAAACAGTGGATCCGCTTTGCCTGCGGGCCACGGGCTCTTGGCGAGGTAGTCCGCCACCGCATCGCGGACCAGCGGCAGCAGCGGCACCACGCGCTGCTTGTTGCCCTTGCCGGTCACCACCAGCGTCTCTCCGAGAGGGAACGCCGCGCCGGTCAGCGCGAGCGCCTCGGCGATGCGCATCCCTGCGCCGTAAAGCAGCAGCAGCACCGCCCGGTCGCGCGCGCCGATCCACTCCTCGGCCGCATCCTCGTGCACGCTGGCGGCAAGGTTGACCGCATCGTCCGGAGTGACCGGGCGGGGAATGCCCTTCTTCACCCGCGGCCCGCGCATTCGCGGCGGGGCGGGATCGGCCATTCCGGCCTGCGCGCGGGCGAAGGCGATGAATTGCTTGAGCGCCGAGAGTTCGCGTGCGGCGCTGGCGTTGGTCAGCCCCTCGGCGCGGCGGAGCGCCAATTGCTTGCGCAATGCAGGCGCTTCGATCCGGGCGAGGGTCGCCCAGCTGCTTTCACCCAACTCGTCGAGCAACCGGGCCGCAGCGGCGCCATAGGCCCGCACGGTATGCGGCGAACGTCGGCGGCCATCGCTGAGGTAGTCGTGCCAAGCCGCCAGAAGCTCGGTCCGGATCACGCGCCGACCAATCCGGCAGGAACCAGTTCGCCAAGCAAGCCGTCGAGCAAGGGCATGCCTTGAGGGGTGATGCCGATGCGTCCACCACGGTCCCACGCGAGCCCTTGCGCCGCGTAGAACTGCAGCTTGGCTGGATCGACCAGGTCCGTCAGCGGCAGGCCAAACCGCCGCGACATGGCCGCTAAGTCGATCCCTTCGCGCAGCCGCAGCCCCATCAGCAGCGCTTCGGCGGCTTGCTCGCTGGTGCCAAGGCTGCGTTCTTCGGCGATGCCATGGCCATTGCGCGCGACCGCACTCAGCCAGTTCTCCGGCTTGCGATGCCGCACAGTCGCCGCGCCGCCGCGTCTGCCGTGCGCTCCGGGGCCAATCCCGGCGTAGTCGTGATAGCGCCAGTAAGTCAGGTTGTGGCGGCTCTCCTCGCCCAGTCGGGCATGATTGCTGACTTCATAGGCCGGGAGACCGGCCGCTGCGGTCATGTCTCCGGTCAGCGCGAAAAGATCGGCCGCGGCATCGTCATCGAGTGGGACGAATTGGCCCAACCGGACCATTGTTTCGAACCGCGTGCCCGGCTCGATTGTGAGTTGATACAGCGAGAGGTGACCGGTGCCCATGCCCAGCGCTCGCACCAGTTCGGCTTGCCATGCGGCTGCGCTCTGCCCCGGGCGCGCGTAGATCAGATCGAACGAGACGCGCGCGAAGTGTTTCTGCGCCACTTCAAGCGCGGCGAGGCCCTCGGCGGCATTATGCAGTCGCCCAAGGAAACGCAGCGTCTGGTCATCAAGCGCCTGCAGGCCGAGCGAGGTGCGGTTGATCCCCGCGCTGGCCAGTGCGGCGTAATTGGCCGCCTCGACCGAGGAGGGATTGCCCTCCAGCGTGATCTCGATCCCCGGCGCGAAGCCCCACAGCTGCTCGGCTTCGGCGAGCAGCCGTTCGACCAGCGCTGGTGGCATCAACGACGGTGTGCCGCCTCCGAAGAACACGCTGTCCAACTTCTCGCCGCCCGCCTGCTCGGCCTCGAACTGCATGTCGGCAAGCAGCGCATCCTGCCAGAGCGCATGATCGACGCTGTCGCGGACATGGCTGTTGAAGTCGCAATAGGGGCACTTTGCGAGGCAGAACGGCCAATGGATATAAAGTGCGCGGGCCATGATCCGAACCTACCCGCCGAATTGCTCCGCGACCAGCTTGGCAAAGGCGTCGGCGCGGTGGCTGATCTTGTGTTTATCCTCAGGATCAAGCTCGGCGAAGCTGCGGGTATCGCCCAGCGGCACGAACACCGGATCGTAGCCGAAGCCCATGGTTCCGCGCGGGGGCCAGGTCAGCGTGCCATTGACGCGGCCCTCGTAAACCGCGCTTTCGCCGTCGGGCCAGGCGATCGCCAGCACGCAGGCGAAATGACATGAACGGTCGGCATCAAGGCCAAGCTCAGCAAGCAAACCTTCGACCTTGCCCATCGCCATGTACCAGTCACGCCCCGGTTTGCCTTCGAACCACTGCCGCTCGGCCCAGTCGGCGGTGTAGACCCCGGGGCGGCTGTCCAGCGCATTGACACATAGGCCCGAATCGTCGGCGAGGGCAGGCAAGCCCGATCCTTCAGCCGCGGCGCGCGCCTTGATCAGCGCGTTATCGGCGAAGGTCTTACCGGTCTCTGCCGGTTCGGGCAGCCCGAGCGACCCGGCCGAAATGCACTTCAGTCCATATGGCGCGAGCAAGGCCCCGATTTCTTTGAGCTTGCCCGCATTGTGCGTGGCAATCACCAGAGTTTCGGAGCCCAATCGTCTCATCGCAAATCACTCGTCGCCCCTGCGAAGGCAGGGGCCCATCCAAGCTCGCGCCTGGACGGAGGGTTTGATGGATCCCCGCCTTCGCGGGGATGACGAGTAGAGGGTGAAAGCATCGAATTAAGCCACCGCATCCGCCTGCGCGGCGAAGATCCGGTCGCAGCCGATCCGGGCGAGCCGGAGCAAGCGCAGCAACGCTTCCTCGTCATAGGTCGCGCCCTCGGCGGTGGCCTGGACTTCGGCGATCTGGCCGCCCTCGATCAGCACGAAATTGGCGTCGGCATCGGCCGCGCTATCCTCGTCGTAGTCGAGATCAAGCACCGGGTTGCCTTTGAATATCCCGCAGCTGACCGCAGCGACCTTGCGGGTCAGCGGGTCTTCGGTGATCGCGCCCGACTTCATCAGGCTGTCGATCGCGATCCGCAGCGCCACCCAGGCGCCCGAAATCGCCGCAGTGCGAGTGCCGCCATCGGCCTGGATCACATCGCAATCGAGCGTAATCTGCCGTTCGCCGAGCTTCTTGTGATCGGTCACCGCGCGCAAGCTGCGCCCGATCAGCCGCTGGATTTCCTGAGTCCGACCGCTCTGCTTGCCTTTGGCCGCCTCGCGGTTGCCGCGGGTGTGCGTGGCGCGCGGGAGCATCGAGTATTCCGCCGTCACCCAGCCTTCGCCTTTGCCGCGCAGCCATGGCGGCAGGCGTTCCTCGACGCTGGCGGTGCAGATCACCTTGGTGTGGCCAAAGCTGACCAGCACCGAACCTTCGGCATGCTTGGTATAGTGCGGCTCGAAACTGATTTCGCGCATCTCGTCGGGCGCGCGGCCGGAAGGTCGCATGAATGATCCTTTATTGCGGTTGTCGACGGGCTTTGGCGCAACGGGGTTGAGCCTGCAAGCCTGCGGCCTACATTGACGCGCAATGACCAACCTCCCGATCACCGAACTCGACAGCCGCACGCGCGAGATATTTCGTGCAGTGGTGGAAGGCTATCTGGGCACCGGGCAAGCGGTCGGGTCGAAAACGCTGGCCGGAGCCAAAGCTGCCGGTGGGGCAGGGCTCAACCTGTCGCCCGCCTCGATCCGCTCGGTGCTCCACCAGCTTGAAAGCCTTGGCCTGCTCGCCGCCCCGCATACCAGCGCGGGGCGGCTGCCGACCGAACAGGGCCTCAGGCTGTTTGTCGACGGAATGATGCAGGTCGCCGAGCCCACCGCCGAGGAGCGCGCCGCGATCGAGCGGCAGGTCGGTGCGCCAGGGCCGATCGAGGCAGCGCTAGCGGCCGCCAGCACAGTGTTGTCTGACCTGTCCGCCTGCGCCGGGGTGGTCTTGGTCCCGCGCCGCGATCCGCGACTGACGCATTTGCAGATGGTGCCGTTGTCCGCCGGGCAGGCGTTGGCGGTGATGGTCGGGGCCGATGGCGGGATCGAGAACCGTGTGGTGCATTTGCCTGCCGATCTGCTGCCGGGCGCGCTTGAGCAGGCTTCGAACTACATCTCCTCACATCTTGGTGGACGCACGCTGGCGCAAGCGGTGTTGGCGATCCGCACCGAAATCGCCTCGGGGCAAACCGCACTCGATGGGGCGAGCCGCGATCTCGTTGAACGCGGTCTCGCAGTGTGGAGCGCGGACGCGGCGCAGCGCCCGGTGCTGATCGTGCGCGGGCAGGCCAACCTGCTCGACGAAAGCGCGCTGACCGACCTTGAGCGGGTGCGGCTGCTGCTCGATGATCTTGAGAATAAGCAATCCGTCGCCGACGTGCTCGATTCGGCGCGCGAGGCCGAGGCGACACGGATATTCATCGGCGCGGAGAACCAGTTGTTCGCACTTTCCGGCTCTTCGGTAATCGCTTCACCCTACCGCGATCGCGAGGGGCGGGTGGTCGGCGTGGTCGGGGTTATCGGGCCCACGCGGTTGAATTATGCGCGGCTAGTCCCCATGGTGGATTTCACCGCCCAATCGCTGGGCAAATTGATCGGTTAAGCGGAATTTTTTGACATGAATGATGAGACCAAGCCGCAGGGCGACCCGGCGGTCGATGCCGAATTGGCCGGTGTGCCCGATGATCTGCTCGAAAAGTCGGAAAGCCGGCTCGACGACGCGCTTGATCGTCTCCGCGACGATCTTGAGGCGGCGAAGCAGGAAATGCTTTACGCCAAGGCCGAGACGCAGAATGTGCGCCGCCGCCTTGAAAAGGACGTGACCGACGCACGCGCTTATGCCGCAACCGGTTTTGCGCGCGACATGCTGAGCGTAGCGGACAATCTTTCCCGGGCCTTGGATGCAATTCCTCAGGATCTGCATGAGGATGAGCGGATCAAGAGCCTGGTCGCCGGAATCGAGGCGACCTCGCGTGAGCTCGACAAGGTGTTCGGCCTCAACGGCATCACCCGCATCGCCGCGACCGGGCTGCCGCTCGATCCCAACCAGCATCAGGCGATGCTCGAGGTGCCTTCAGCCGAGGTCGAACCCGGCACCGTGCTGCAGGAACTTCAGGCCGGTTACATGATCAAGGACCGGTTGTTGCGCCCAGCGATGGTCGCGGTGGCGAAGAAGCCGGAGTGACCCCATTGATCCTCTCCATTTTCACGCAGTGCATATGGGGAGATGGCGCGGCCGCAGGCCGTGACGGAGGGGTATCTGCGCTGGCGTCGCTACCCCTCCGTCAGTCGCCAATGCGACCGCCACCTCCCCATTTGGCTGTGCAAAATGGAGAGGACCTTTGAACAGCAACATTTCCGCCGATCGTCCCACCTTCGTCACGCACCTCGAATGCTCGCTGACCGGTGAGCGATACGAGGCTAACACTTTGCAAGGTCTGTCCAAGGCCGGGCGGCCGCTGCTGGTGCGCTATGATCTCGCCGCGGCAAGTTTCGCACTGTCCCGCGCCGAGCTCGAAGCGCGTCCAACCGATATGTGGCGCTGGCGCGAGCTGCTGCCCGTGCGCAATTCCGCCAACATCGTCAGCCTCGGCGAGATCGAGACACCGCTCATTCCGGTGCCGCGTTCGGGTGGGGCTTCGGTCCTGGTCAAGGACGAGGGACGCCTGCCGACCGGTTCGTTCAAGGCGCGCGGGCTGGTCATGGCGGTGGCGATGGCCAAGGAACTGGGCGTACGGAAAATCGCGATGCCCACCAACGGCAACGCCGGTGCTGCGCTTGCTGCCTATGCCAGTCGCTGCGGGATCGAGACGGTCGTGTTCTGTCCCGACGACACCCCCGAG
>JANOAD010000068.1:0-14147 GCA_031410955.1 Novosphingobium sp.
GGCTCGGTCACCTACCGCGACATCCTGACCATCGTCGACAAGCGCGACCGCATGCTGAGCCTGGCGCGCAGCGGCGAGATCGTCGTGCTTGACAGCGAAGGGCGTGAACGCGCGATCCACCGCGTGCCCTATGGTACCCACCTGCTGCTCAAGGACGGGACCAAGGTCAAGGAAGGCCAGCGTCTGGCCGAGTGGGATCCGTTCACCACCCCGGTGATCACCGATCAAGCCGGCGTGGTGAAGTATCAGGACCTGCTCGACGGCCGCACGCTGACCGAGGCGACCGACGAAGCCACCGGCATGACCAGCCGCCTGGTGACCGAGAACCGCTCGACCAACCGCAACAAGAAGGAAGACCTGCGTCCGCGCCTGACCCTGCTCGATGCGGATTCGGGTGAGGCCGCGCGCTACATGATGGCGCCGGGCACCACGCTTTCGGTCGAAGACGGCCAGACGGTCGAAGCGGGCGACATTCTTGCCCGTGCCTCCAGAGAAGCCGCCAAGACCCGCGACATCACCGGCGGTCTGCCGCGCGTCGCCGAACTGTTCGAAGCGCGCAAGCCCAAGGACAATTCGATCATCGCCAAGATTGCCGGACGGATCGAATTCGTTCGCGATTACAAGGCCAAGCGCAAGATCGCGATCATTCCCGAGGAAGGCGATCCGGTCGAATACCTGATCCCGAAATCGCGGGTGATCGACGTGCAGGAAGGCGATTACGTCAAGAAGGGCGACAACCTGATCTCGGGCTCGCCCGACCCGCACGACATTCTGGAAGTGCTCGGGGTTGAGGCTTTGGCCGAATACCTCGTCGCGGAAATCCAGGAAGTGTACCGCTTGCAGGGCGTGAAAATCAACGACAAGCACATCGAGGTGATCGTTCGCCAGATGCTGCAGAAGGTTGAGATCACCGACGGCGGCGACACCACGCTGCTGGCGGCCGAACAGGTCGACCGTGAGGAAATGGACGAGTACAACGCCAAGCTCGAGCCGGGTCAGAAGCCCGCGATCGGCAAGCCGGTGCTGCTCGGGATCACCAAGGCCAGCCTGCAGACGCGTTCGTTCATCTCGGCCGCATCGTTCCAGGAAACCACCCGGGTGCTCACCCAGGCGGCGGTCGAGGGCAAGAAGGACTCGCTGATAGGGCTCAAGGAAAACGTCATCGTCGGCCGGCTTATCCCGGCCGGCACCGGCGCCGGCATGAACCGCCTGCGGGTCGCCGCCTCAAGCCGCGATGCTGCGCTGCGCGCGCAGTATCGCTCGCTTCAGGAAAGCCTGATCGCACCAGCTACGGCAGCCGAAGAGCACGCCGCCGAACTGGCGCAGGGCCCTGAAGCCGCGATCGGCGACGATCCTTTGGCGGCAGTTGAAGGTGCAACCCACGGCAGCGATGCCGATGCGGGTGAATACCTGAATGCCGAGGCTGCCGACGGCGCCGAATAAGCGCTGGGTTAGCTGAGACAAAAAGACCCCGCCGGAGCGATCCGGCGGGGCTTTTTGTATTTCCTGGGCCGACGAGATTGCGACCTTCAGTTATTCGCTAACCTTGCATTTGAATTGAATCATTTACTTGGCTCGCAATTGCGTGAGCAAAATCGCATGGCAGCGCGTTCCCTACGATTTCGCACGCTCGTTCGAAGGCCTCCGTTTCGAAGTGATAGTCCATGGGGAACGTTTGCAAGAGCGCTGCTTCTCGAAGGGAGATGGTGCGCAGTTGGTCCGGGTGACCGAAACGTCCCTTGCTCAAGGTCGTACAGCCTGCGGTGATCGTTGGTGACGGTTCATCCCACGACATTCGCCCGTAAACGTTTGAAAATCCGGTGTACCCCCCTCTGTGACATGGAGGCCTGAGGTGATCCGGAATATCCATCCCGCTCGCACCACCTTTGGCGTGCATTAGGCGCTGGCGGTTCACGTCCGACAGATTTCTTACAACGTGCCAGTCGAAAAGGTGGGCACCACCGTTCTTTGATGCTTCGATAAACGGGATCGCATCGTTCATGTGGCCAATGGCATCACGCACCGTTCGCCAGCGAGTCTTTCCGTCCGCACCGGTGCGCGAATGTGTCGCTGAGGGCATTTCGATTTTGAAGCCCTTGCCCGCCAACAAAACCAGGCGACGGCGCATCTGCGGAACGCCGTAATCAGCGACCTGAAGAATGCTCCAGTTACAAATATAGTTAGCTGCTTCCAAGCGACGTATGAGATCGTCAAAAAGTGGCCGCCCTTTTTGCGCTAAGCCCGGCACGTTTTCGATCATCACAGCGGAAGGTGAGATCTCTTCAGTCAATCGTGCCACTTCGGAAACCAGCACATTCCGCGGATCGTCACGCTGATATTTAGCGGTGAGACTGGAGAAGCCTTGGCACGGCGGGCATGCTGCCAAGACATCGATATTGCCCCCACCCAGCGCTAAAAGCGCAGCTCCGGAAATCTCGCGAACATCCTGGCGAAATACCTGAACGTCTGGATGATTTGCCTTGAATGTTGCGGCTGCATGGCGCTCAATCTCTATCGCAGCAACGGCGCGAAATCCGGCCCTTTCCAAGCCGACCGCGAGTCCGCCGCCGCCGGCAAAAATTTCCACTGCAGTCAATTCAGAACCAATCATGATGCGAGCGCCAGTTTCTTCTGTCGATTGGCCTCCTCTAGAAAATCTTTGTGCATATGCTGTGTACGGCGGAGAAAATTAGTCCAAGTAATATGCTCGACCATTCCATCTTGCTGATACGATTCAAAAGCTCTTTTTTGCGCGCCGGTCAATCCAACTTCATCGCAGACGAGAGTCACAAAAAATCTTTTGAATATATCACGGAACTCTTTATGGCCGGGCAAATCTAGAAATTTACCCATCGTATCAATATAGACCTGAATTCTATCCCATTCGTCATTTTTAATACTATGCCCACCGCGCTTTATTTCAATAATTTGCAAACCGTAATCTTGACTGGATAGAACGAAATCGGGACGCTTGTCTTTTGCATCGAAAGCGTCGAGTTCAATGTCTATGCCGGTCTCCTCCTTGAAGAATTTTTGGAACTCGGCTCGAAGTGTTGATAGCGATTGATTCGACGTAATCGGTGACCATTGTGGATTGATCAACCAAGGTGCCTCTTCAAGAGAATCCTGCAGCGCTTGCTCCAGCTTCGTGGGATCATCCTTTAGATTCATGATCTTTTCGATGACTTGAACCCGCTTCTCGGCGATCATGCCGTAAGAAGACAATTCTGCCACTCGAGCAGTGCGAAGTATCGACGCTAAGACCCCTACGGCACCCTCCCCTTCCTCGGCCGCTTCACGCAACGTATCATCGAGCGTGACGTGTGGACCGAGCATAAGACTCAATTGAACAAGGTTGTCGACATAGTCTTGATCTTCCACCTCGCCCTGCCTCAAGCGCTCGCCCATCAGCTTGGCGATCTTAAGAGTGGTTTCGCGAATAGGCTTCCACTCGTCGCCAGGGAATTGCTCAGCGATGCGCTCCACGACATTGCCCGCTCTGAGAAAATCTGCGGTCGCCTGCTTTTTTAGCGGTTCGCGCGAAAGCGTGCCGAGCAGCTTAACAACGCTTTGCCCCCACTCTTCGAATTTTTGGCCTAGGTCATCCGACCACAGAATGTCGCGACGATCTGTCTGTATCAGGTCTTCCCCTTCATCGAGCCAATCAGCTTCCAACTCACCGACGAGATAGCTGCGGACTTGATATTCACCGGTGAAGCCCGATCGAAGATTGAACAAAGGAGTCTGCGCTGCAATTTTACCTCTGCAATAGATGCGCACGCCCGCCATCAACTCGTCGCGATATGATTCTTTCGCATAAGCGACCCAGCCAGTGATCGGGTAGAAGCGGCCGTCCGAATGGACGAAGCCCGCAGCAAATCCGGGTAAAGCTGCACCGTCGGGACCAATGGCCCTCCAATTCGACATTTCACTGACTGCAGTTGCTTCAGTTCCATCTCCGGTAAATGCAACCTTCGTGTTCGCCAAGGTTTCGACATTGAAACTGCCGACAAGTTGTTCGCGAGTGACTGTTCCAATGGCTTTTTCGGAATCGATCAGCTTGATTGACCAGTTCACAGCGGCAACACCAAACCGCTGAGACAACTGCCGTGAAAATGACCCCATTTCCGGAACCATCCGTCGAATGAAATCACTCAGGATTAGGGTTGTGCCGGGTGTTGGCGAAACGGTCTGATCGAGTTTGCCAATTTCCGGCCGGTAGTCTTCGTCATGGTCGGCCATAATGCCAGACCGCTTCATGATGAAATGCGCTGTCCTATAGCCCTTGACCGACTTTCCCGTCGGCCCAATTCCGTCGATGAGCTCGCCACCAGCGGTTATGACTTCGATAGTATTGCAAATGCCGAAAGGGGCAAGTTTCCCTACACCTTTGCGACCCATGACACGTCGACCAAATTTCGGACTGATATTCCCGCGCTTGGGGTCTCGGCGCCGTTCGCCGCCAACCTTGAGATAGAAGGGATTCACTACCTCGGGTTCCATGCCGATACCGTTATCAGTGACAGTGATCTTGTAGCCGGCATCACCCTTGGTTGTGGCCAGGTACGAGCCCATCGGAGCTTCGATGGTGACATCGGTTGCATCGGCGTCGTAGCTATTTGCAACGAGTTCGGCGATGACCGCTGATACCTTATCGTAAAGCTTCACCCCAAGCTTATCGACGGTCAGACGCGAAATGGTCATCACATACTGGCCAGTCGCCATCACTTAACTCCCCTTTTTGCTGTATTTATCGCTGACTTCACGGGTTGCAATTGCAAATCGGCCCCCACGCTTCTGTTGCGACCAGATCAACCGAATGCAAAGGCCTTTCCTACACCCCCCACCCCATGCCAGGCTCCCCGCGCGGACTCGCTCCGCTCGCTCTTTGACCTTGTAGGATTCGCCGCCCCGCGCGCGCCAGAGGCCCGGCGCTTGTTCAACCGCCGCACGAAGCTCTGTGCATGTGTTTCATCAATTAAACCCCTGTTCCACGATGTTCCACGCGCCCGTCCCAGCCCGGTTTTGGTGTGACCTTAGTGTGACCTTTGCGGGCCCTATCCCCACGCGTAAGCCAGTTCCTCCAGCGCCCCGAAACACGCCAGCGCGCCCGCATCACCAAACGGCATCACCTGGCTCATGAACACGCCGCCGACACCTTTGGCCGGGTCGAACCAATAGTATGAATTGAAAATTCCGGCCCAGGCGAGACTGCCGGGTGAGCGGCCATGCGGGCCGGTCTCGGGGTTGATCAGGAAGCCCAGCCCCCAGCCGGTGTGCTGATCGGGGAAGGTATCGTAGGGCGCGGCGAATTCGGGCATCGCGCTGCCCATCTTGCCGGCGCGCAAGGGGCCGACCTGGTTGCGCGACATTTCGGCGATGGTTTCGGCCTGCAGCACCCGCACTCCGTCGAGCTCGCCGCCGCGCAGCAGCATCCGCACGAACCGGGCGTAATCGGGTGCGGTCGAAGACAGTCCGCCGCCGCCCATCTGGAACTCGCCCCCGCCCAGCACTGCCGGGTTGATCTCCCAGCCGGAGCCATCGGCGGCACGCACGTGGACCTTGGCCGCATCGGCGGGCATCTCGGCGCGGAATGCTGTCTGGGTCATTCCAAGCGGGCCGGTGACATGTTCGGCGAAATAGTCGCCGAGCGTCTGCCCGGTCACCGCCTCGACCGCCTGCCCGACCCAGTCGGTCGCGACGGAATATTCCCAGCTCTCCCCCGGATCGAACATCAGCGGCATGCGGATCGAAGCAAGCGAGCCGGGTTCGGGCATCCCGGTCGCGGCGTACCAGCCGAGCACTTCGGGATGGATGAAGAAATAGCCCAGCCCTGCGGTATGCGTCAGCAAGTGGCGCAGCGTGATCGGCCCCTTGGCGGCGCGCAGCTGCGGCTTTCCGTCAGGCCCGGTGCCCAGCATCACCTGCGGATTGGCGAGATCGGGCAGCACCGCACCAATATCGGCATCGAGGCTCAGCCGCCCCTGTTCGACCAGCTGCATTGCCGCCACGGAGGTCACCGCCTTGGTCATCGAGGCGATCTGGAACAGCGTATCCTCGCGCATCGGCACGTGGCCCACCGCGTCGGCTTCACCCACCGCGCGGGCGAAGCGCACGCCATCGGGATCGACGATCATTCCGACCGCGCCGGGAATCTTGGCCGCGGCAACCGCCGCATCGAACTTTGCTGTATCCATCATGCGCAT
The DNA here is from genome assembly GCA_031410955.1 of Novosphingobium sp. Taxonomy (GTDB): domain Bacteria; phylum Pseudomonadota; class Alphaproteobacteria; order Sphingomonadales; family Sphingomonadaceae; genus Novosphingobium. Next base: position 6,207 of record JANOAD010000068.1, read on the forward strand.
TGGCTAACGCCTTCGCCCGCCTTAGGGAAGCACTCATGGTCGACACGCTTTCCATCACGCTAGCCCAGCTCAACCAGTCGGTCGGTGACATTGCCGGCAACGCCAAGGCAATGCTCGCCGCGCGCGAGCGCGCGCGCGACGCGGACCTGATCGTCTTCCCCGAAATGCAGCTGATCGGCTATCCGGCCGAGGATCTGGTGCTCAAGCCCGCCTTGGTCGAACGCGCCGCCGCTGAGCTGGAGGCGATGGCCAAGGCCACCGCGGACGGCGGCCCGGCGATGCTGGTCGGGTCGATCTTCGTGATCGACGGCGCGCTGCACAACGGCGTCGCGCTGCTCGATGGCGGCAAGGTCGCCGCGATCCGCCTCAAACACGAACTGCCGAACTACGGCACCTTCGACGAGGTCCGCCTGTTCCAGCCCGGACCACTGCCCGAACCAATCGTGTTCAAGGGGGTGATGATCGGGCTGCCGATCTGCGAAGATATCTGGCACCCTGATGTGTGCCGGCATCTTGCGGATTTTGGCGCAGAACTGCTGATCTGCATCAACGGCAGCCCCTACGAGATCGACAAGGATACGCTGCGGATCGATGGGGTGGCGAAACGCCGTGCGGTCGATACCGGACTGCCACTCGCCTACCTCAACCGCGTTGGCGGGCAGGACGAACTGGTGTTCGACGGGGCGAGTTTTGTGGTCAACGGCGACGGCAGCCTCGCGGTCCAGCTGGCGGACTGGGAGGAGCAGGAGGTCACCACCCGCTGGACCCGGACCGCGAGCGGCTGGCGCTGCGACAAGGGCGAAGTGGCCAAACTCGCCGATCATCCCGAGGATATCTACTGCGCGATGGTGCTGGCGCTGCGCGACTATGTCGACCGCAACCGCTTTCCCGGCGTGGTGCTCGGCCTGTCGGGCGGGATCGACAGCGCAATCTGCGCCGCGATCGCGGCCGATGCGCTGGGGCCGGAGCGGGTCTGGTCGGTGATGCTGCCGAGCCGCTTTACCAGCCAATTGAGCCTCGACCTCGCCACCGAATGCGCGCGGATGATCGGCTGCCGTTATGAGACGATCCCGATCAGCCCGGCGGTCGATGCCTTCGATACGATGCTTGAAGGCACCTTCGCCGACATGAACGTCGATATCACCGAGGAGAACGTCCAGTCGCGCATCCGCGGCGTGACCCTGATGGCGCTCTCCAACAAGTTCGGCCCGATGCTGCTGACCACCGGCAACAAGAGCGAGATGAGCGTCGGCTATGCCACGATCTATGGCGACATGGCGGGCGGCTATAACCCGCTGAAGGACGCCTACAAGATGACCGTCTTCGCGATCAGCGAGTGGCGCAATGCGCATAAGCCCAGGATAGGACTCGGCCCCGACGGTGCGGTGATGCCCAGGGAAATCATTACCCGGCCCCCCAGCGCCGAACTCCGCCCCGACCAGAAGGACGAGGATTCGCTGCCGCCCTACCCGGTGCTCGACAAGATCCTGCTTGGCCTGGTCGAGCACGAGAAAAGCGTCGACCAGCTCGTCGCCGAAGGGCTTGATCGCGATACGGTGGTGCGGATCGAACGCCTGCTCTACGTCGCCGAATACAAGCGCCGCCAGGCCCCGCCGGGGGTCAAGCTCGGCACCCGCAACTTCGGGCGCGACCGGCGCTATCCGATTACGAATGCGTTTCGGAGCGCCTGACGCGCAGCAATCGTGCATGTTGCACTGCAAAAAAGCGATTTACATTGCGCCAAGCCGCGATTAGGGGCGCGTTCCATGTCCGGCATGCCGATCTCGACTGTTACCATCAAACCGACCGCAGCAGCGGGAACGGTTGTGGGGTCGCGTAGCTAAGCCGACCGGACAACCCGCCCCGCACGAGCAGGCGGGGCTTCCAAACGGATCACACTGACCCCCGCACTGCTCTCCCCAAACAGGAGTAGCATCATGGTTCATCGTTTCAGCAAGGGTCAGCAGCTCAACGTCGGGATCGTCGGCGCGACCGGCGTGGTCGGATCGACCATGCGCGAGATCCTCAAGGAGCGGAACTTCCCGATTCGGCAGTTGCGGCTGTTCGCCTCGGCGCGCTCGGCCGGCAAGGTGATCGACGGGGTGACCGTGGAAGACGCCGAGACTGCCGACTATGCGGGGCTCGACATTGTGTTGTTCTCGGCTGGCGGCGCAACCTCCAAGGCGCTCGCCCCCAAGGTCGCGGCAGCGGGCGCGGTGGTGATCGACAATTCGTCAGCCTTCCGTTCCGATCCCGAGGTGCCGCTGGTCGTCGCCGAAGTGAACCCGGATGCCATGGCAAACCTGCCCAAGGGGATCATTGCCAATCCCAACTGCACCACCATGGCGGTGATGCCAGCATTGAAGCCGCTGCACGACGAGGCGGGCCTCAAGCGCATGGTCGCCTCGACTTACCAGGCGGTGTCTGGTGCGGGGCTGGAAGGGATCGACGTGCTCTCCCGCCAGCTCGCGCACGTCGGAGGCAAGGCGCGTGAGCTCGCCGAGGGCGGGCATGACGACTTACTCCCCGCAGCCGAAAAGTGGGCGGTGCCGATCGCGCATAACGTGGTGCCGCTCAACTACGTGCTGGGCGAGGACGACTACACCGAGGAAGAATTGAAGCTGCGCGACGAAAGCCGCAAGATCCTCGGCATTCCCGGTCTGCCGGTCTCGGGCACCTGCGTGCGGGTGCCGGTATTCACCGGGCATTCGATCTCGCTCAACGTCGAATTCGAACGACCGGTTTCGCCCGAACGCGCGCTCGAATTGCTGGCCAGCGCGCCAGGCGTGGAACTCAGCGCATGCCCCAACCCGCTCGAGGCGACCGGCAAGGACCCGGTCTTCGTCGGCCGGGTGCGCGTCGACCCGACGGTCGAACACGGGCTCGCGCTGTTCGTGGTGGGTGACAACCTCAGGAAGGGCGCGGCGCTGAACGCGGTGCAGATTGCCGAGGCGTTGATCGGCTAGGGATCACCGAACCCCACCCCCAAACTCCGCTTGTCCTGAGCCTGTCGAAGAACTGCTTTTTCTTCGTGCGGTTGCGCGCGGGTCACGAAGAAAAGGACAATGCTTCGACAGGCTCAGCATGAGCGGGGTGGGGTTTGCGTGGCTTTCAGCGTTTCACGCCGCCGCAACCTCCACGCTCTCTTCAACCGCCGCCTCGACCAGCTTCTTTTCGAGCGCTTTCAGCCGGGTCACCGAATCGACCTTCTCTCCGAGCAGGTCGGTGACGTAGAAGGTGTCGACCGCGCGTTCGCCGTAAGTGGCGATGTGCGCGGAGTGGACCATCAGCTTCGCCTCGAACAGGGTGCGCGCGAGGCGGCTGAGCAAGGCTGGGCGGTCGCGCGCGTTGACTTCGATCACGGTGAAGCGGTTCGATGCGGCGTTATCGAATTCGGCTGATGGACTGACCGCGAAAGCATCGGCGCGGGGGCGAGAGTGCGGGCGCGCGGCGAGCTGGCTGACCAGCTTGACCCGATTGGCCAGCGCATCCTCGATCATCTTCCTGATCCGGGTGAGCTGAGCGTCCTCGGAAAAGGGCCGCCCGAGCGGGTCCTGGACGAGGAAATTGTCGACCGCCATGCCATTGCGCGCGGTGTGGATGCGCGCGTCGATGATGTTCCCGCCGGCCAGGTGGATGCCGCCAGCGATACGATAGAACAGCCCGGGATGGTCGGCGGCGATGACCGTGACCAGCGTCGCCCCGCGCGCGGCGTAGTACTCCGTATGGACATCGAGCGGCGCGCCTTTCGCCGCTTCAAGTTGGGCCAGGTTCAACGCGATGATATCCTCCGGCTCGGCAATCCAGTAAGCATCGTTGAACAGTTTGAGCGTCTTGGGCGGGAGCTCTCTGCCCAACCGAGCCGCAACGACCGCCTGCTTGGCTGCAACCCGCTGCGCGCGGCCATGCTCGACATGCCCCAGCCGCATGCGCTCTTCGGCGGCATCGTAGAGCTCGTTGATCAGCTGGCGCTTCCAGCCGTTCCACACGCCGGGGCCGACCGCGCGGATATCGACGATGGTGAGCAGTGAGAGCAGCCGCAGCCGTTCCACAGTTTGTACTTGCGCCACGAAATCGGCGATGGTCTTCCAGTCGGCGAGGTCGCGCTTGAATGCGACCGCGCTCATCAGGAGGTGCGTGCGGACCAGCCAGGCGACGAGCTGGGTTTCCTCGCCGCTCAGGCCCAGCCGCGGACACAGCTTGAGCGCCACTTCGCCGCCCAGTTCCGAATGGTCGCCGCGCCGCCCCTTGGCGATATCGTGCAGCAGGATCGCGACATAGAGCACCCGGCGGTGCGCGATCTTGTGGATGAGGCCGCTGGCCATCGGGTGATCGGCTTTGAGCTCGCCCTTCTCGATCCGCGCCATCAGCCCGATCGCGCGGATCGTATGCTCGTCGACCGTGTAGTGGTGATACATGTCGAACTGCATCTGTGCGTTGACCCGTCCAAAGTCAGGCACGAAGCGGCCGAACACCCCCGCCTCGTTTAGCCAGCGCAACACCGTTTCGGGATCGTTGCGGCTGCTCAGCAGGTCAAGGAACAGGGCGTTGGCTTGGCGATCGGTGCGGACACTGTCCGCCAGCCGCGCATCGCGCACCGCCAGCCGCATGGCATCGGGGTGCACCTCAAGGCTGTTGGCGTCGGCGAGCACGAACATCTCGAGCAGGCGTACCGGATCTTCGGCAAACCAGGTGTCGGAGGGTACGTCGATCTTGCCGCCGAACACCACGAAGCCCTTGAGGCTGCGCTTGCGGGCGCGAAAGCCTGCGAGCAGCCCGCGCGGGGCCTTCTTGGCGAACTGTTCGTCAAGCTGGGCGAGGAACAGCCCGGTCAGGTGACCGACCCGTTTCGCCTGCAGGAAGAAGTACTGCATGAACCGTTCGACCGCGCTCTTGCCCGGGCGGTCGGCGAACTGCATCCGCGCAGCAACCTCGCGCTGGATATCGAAGGTCAGCCGGTCTTCGGCGCGGCCGGTGATGGTGTGAAGGTGGCAGCGCACTGCCCAGAAGAAGTTCTCGGCGCGGCGGAAGGCGCGGTATTCGCTTCCCGTCAGTAGCCCGACATCGATTAGTTCAGACACGTCGCGGACGTGGTGGATGTACTTGCCGATCCAGTAGAGCGTGTGGAGATCGCGCAGCCCGCCCTTGCCCTCTTTCACATTGGGTTCAACCACATAGCGGCTATCGCCCAGCCGCTTGTGCCGGTCGTTACGCTCGGCGAGCTTTTCGGCGACGTATTGCCGCTCGGTCCCGGCGACGACTTCATTCCAGAACCGGGCGCGGCCTTCGTCGAACAATTCCTGATCGCCCCAGACGTAGCGCCCTTCGAGCAAGGCGGTGCGGATCGTCAGGTCGCCTCGGCCCATGCGGACGAGGTCATCGAGCGAGCGGCTCGACTGGCCGACTTTGAGCCCCAGGTCCCACAGGTAATAAAGCATCGCCTCGATCACCTGTTCGCACCACGAGGTCTGCTTGCCCGGGGTGACGAAGGCGATGTCGACATCCGAATGCGGTGCCATTTCACCGCGACCATAGCCGCCCACCGCCATGATCGTCAGCCGCTCACCAGCAGTGCGGTTGTGCGAGGGATAGACGTCAGCGATCACGTGATCGTGGATCGTGCGGACCAACTGGTCGACCAGGAAGGCTTGCGCCTCGGCACAGTCATGCCCGGCTGAAGGGTGCGCGAGCAAGCGTTGCGCAATTTCAGCGCGGCCCGAGGCAAGCGCGCCGCGCAGCAATTCGACCACTTGCGGCCGCGCTTGCTTCGCCCCGGCCGCGCCCACGACATCGGCGATCGCTCCAGCCAGCGCGCGGCGATCGATCACCGCGCGCTGATCGGGGATGGTCACCGCCTTCAGGCTTTGGCTGTCTGTTCGCTTTCCCACACGGTCAGGTAACGGGCCTTGAGCGTGCGCTTGTCAACCTTTTCGGTGCCCAGACGCGGCAAGGTTTCGTGTTCTTGCCACAGCCGCACCGGGACCTTGAACGAGGCGATGCTGGCCTTGAGGTAATCGCGCAATTGCTCCTCGCTGAGCGAGCGGCCTTCCTTCAAGAGAAACACGCCTGTCGGCAGCTCGCCGAACTTCTCGTCGGGCATTCCGAACACGCTGGTTTCGGCGACATCGGGATGCGCGTAGATCGCTTCCTCGACCTCAAGACAGCTGATGTTCTCGCCGCCGCGGATGATGATGTCCTTCTTGCGGTCGACGATGAACAGGTAACCGTCTTCGTCGAGGTAACCGAGATCGCCCGAGCGGAAGAACCCGTCGGGCATGATCGCCGCCTTGGTCGCTTCGGTGTTGTCCCAGTATCCGCCGAAGTTGCAGATCGTGCGGATCGACACTTCGCCGATCTGCTTCACAGGAAGCTGGTTCCCGGCATCGTCAAGGATCGCCATTTCGACCAGCGGCTTCGACGCCGTCCCGGTCGAGCCGGGCTTGGCGAGGTAATTCTCGTTGAGGTTGCCACAACCGACCGCGTTGGTTTCGGTGAGACCGTAGCCCAAGAGCGGGAAGGCGTGCGGCAGCGCCTCCTTGATTCGCTTGACGTGATCGATCGGGCGAGGCGCGCCGCCCGCGGCAAATGCGGTGCAGCTCGTCAGGTCGTATTTGGCGCGGTCAGGGTGCGTCGCGATCTCGAAGCTCATCAGCGGCACGCCGACGAAGTAGGTGACCTTTTCTCGCTCGATCAGCCGCATTGCTTCTTCCGCGTTCCACTTGGGCATCATCACCAGCTTGCGCCCGATCGCGAAGCTCTGGAGGAACAGCGGGACTTCGCCGGTAACGTGGAACAGCGGCACGCTGACGAGGGTGCACGGCTGCATCGTCGGCGCGTCGCCTTGCTCGGTCAGGTGCGTGAGCATCATCAGCGTTTGCGCAACGTAATTGAACACCGCCTGGACCACCGCGCGGTGATCCGACCAGGCGCCTTTCGACTGGCCGGTCGATCCCGAGGTATAGAGGATCGTGGCCACGTCATCGCCGGTCAGCTCGGGCAGCGGGGTTGAGGCATCGCCGCCATGCTTCAGGACTGCGGCAAGCCCGTCGCGCCACGGCTTGTCATGTTCGAACACCACCACGCGGGTGGCGAGGTGCAGGTCGGCGATCCGCGCGGCGCGCTGCGGATCGGCGAGGACAATCTTGCAGCCGGTGAGCGAGATACCGGCGGCCATTTCCTCGCCGCTCCACCAGCCGTTCAGGAGACAGGCGCAACCGCCGGCCATCAGAACGCCCATGTAGGCCACGATCCAGTTGGTCGAATTGCGCGCGGCGATCCCGACGCGGTCGCCCTTCTCGATCCCCTGACCCTCGACCAGCGCGCCAGCCACTTCGCGCGCCGCTGCATAGACCTCGGCAAAGGTGGTGCGGATATCGCCATCGACGAGAAACTCGACCTCGCCATGCTGCGCGCAGTAGTGGTCGAAATAGGCGGAAAGCGTGGGCGGGGCATTCTTGAGCAAGGGCAATGGCCGCCCGAACCGTTCGATATGGTCGATCTCGAGCAGTTCGCCCGGCGCGGTGATCCGCGTGATGATGGTTTCAAGCGACTTGTCGAGCGGTGTGGTCATGTGGGGTCCTTTTCCCAAGTGCGGGCCCGCCCCTTTCGCGCCCCGAATCCTGTTCCCAAAGTGCTTCACCGGGTTTGTTTCCGGTCTGCACTGTGCCAAAAGACGGGCGGATCGCCGCCCGCTTGTGGCGGATTGCATGCTTAAGGGGTTCACACCTTGCTGTCACTATCGCTGCAAATGGCGGCCGCTGCCGCTCATGCACCGCTGAACTGGGCCGACCTTGGCCTCAAGACCTATTTGTTCCACATCGATACCCGTTGGGGTGACTTCCAGCTGCGGTGGTACAGCCTCGCTTACCTGGCGGGCATTTTCCTCGGCTACTGGTACCTGCTCAAATTGCTCAATGAACCCGGCGCGCCGATCGCGCGGCG
>JANOAD010000069.1:0-29286 GCA_031410955.1 Novosphingobium sp.
TAAGCCGGAAACAGATATAGGTATGCCGCAAGCTGTAGCTGGTGCGGGGGTTGCCCTCGCGGTCGTGCTTCATGCCCAGTTCGTCGAGAAGCGTATTGAAGAGTTCACGCTGAATTTTTGGGAACAAGAGCTGGTTCGGCTCAAGATTGTGCCGCTCCCTCATCCGTTGGAACGGAAGCACGGCACCTGGCATGGTCTTGCAATATCCGACACCGCGTTTGCCCCGAACGGCGATATGGAGAATGTCCTCGTTCCCCGGTCCATCGGCTACAATGTCGATGTCGCGCAACTCGATACGCTTGGCCTCATCGGGGCGAAGGCCGCTGTTGACCATGAACAGCACATAGTCGTGCAAATCTTCACAGGCCGACCGCCAGCGTTCCTTCTTCGGATTTTTGGCGCGCTCGCCGGTCGCCTTATAGAACTGCTTATATTCCTCTGGAGAAAACCAAGCGCGATGGGCGATCTTGCCGGACATTTTATAGGGAGCCGAGATGTCCGGCAAATAGGGCAGCCAGCCGTGGCGGCTCGCGGTTTTGAGAACGTGCCGCAAGGTGATGATCTCGTGGTGCATGGTTGACCGCGATGGTCGTTTGGGCAGGCCGGTCTTCTTGTCGATGCGCGAGGTCATCCGGTGGACACGATATTCCTGGACAAAGCCGGGCGTAATTTCAGTGACCACGCGGTCGCCCATGAAGGGCAGCAAGTGAACGCGGAGGCAAATCCCGAGACTCTTGAGATACTCCTTGCTGCGCTCGCCCTGCGTGATCACCTCAAATTCGTTGACGAAATGCTCTGACGCCGTGCGAAACGTCACGCCTTCCTTCAATTCACCAGCGCGGTATTTTCCCATCAAGCCAAGATACCAATCGCGCGCGACATCCTTAGCGCGCGACAGGCTTTCCTCTTTGGTCGAAGTGCGGCGCTGTTTTCCGGCAATCGAGCAGGCAGATTGCCAGTGCGGGCTGTTGGACCGCATGTAGAGCTGGACCTTATTGTCCAGCAGAGAGTGTCGTGCCGTCATCGCGCCATCCAATGCCATTTTGTGCTAGCAGTGCGCTAGAGCGTCTGGCAGTAAATATGGCTAAAAACCGACGTATTTGCAAGCATTTTTTGATTTTCAAATGTTTTTGAATCGCTTTTGAGTCGTTCGCGTCTACCATTCCGCCACAGGGGCATTCCTGCGCTCGCGCGCCTTAACCAGCCTTCAGGACCGCCGCAATCGCCTTGTGCATGCGCGAATGTACTACGTCGTTGCCCGCCAGAACCTGTTGATCGCAAATCGGCAATGAAGTCCCGCGCCAGTCCGTAACAAAGCCGCCCGCCTCACGTACCAGCAAGCAACCCGCAGCCGTATCCCATGAGGACAGATCGCTTTCCCAGAACCCGTCGAAGCGGCCCGAGGCAACCCAGGCGAGATCGAGTGAGGCCGCGCCGAAGCGGCGGATACCGGCGACCTGCGGGGCCAGCGCGTTGTAGATCCGGGTCCACTCAGGCGCATCGCCGCGGCCCGCGAAGGGGATGCCGGTGGCGATCAGGCTTTCGTCGAGGTGCCGCCGCGAGGAGACGCGCAAGCGGCGGTCCTGCAGCCACGCGCCGCGGCTCCGCTCGGCCCAGTAGCTTTCGTCGGTAAGCGGCTGGTAGACCAGCGCGGCGACCACATCGCCCCAGCCGCTGCCGTCAAGCTTTGGCTCCTGCGCCGCGATCGAGATCGCGAAGTGCGGGATACCGTGGAGGAAGTTGCTGGTCCCGTCGAGCGGGTCGATGATCCAGCGCGGACTGGTCGGGCTGCCCTCGATCACACCGCCTTCTTCGAGCACAAAGCCCCATTCGGGCCGCGCCAGCAGCAGTTCATCATAGAGCGTGCGTTCGGCGCGCTGGTCGGCCTTGGAGACGAAGTCCGCCGGACCCTTGCGGCTGACCTGGAGGTGCTCGACCTCGCCAAAGTCACGGCGCAGGCGCTGGCCGGCCTTGCGCGCGGCCTTTTCCATGACGCGGATAATGGCGGAGATGACGGCCATGGTACTGCCTAGTCAGCCTTGCCGACGTAAGTGCGCTCATACACGTCGACCACGATCCGGGTGCCGCTGGCAATATGCGGCGGAACCATCACGCGCACGCCGTTGTCGAGCACCGCGGGCTTGAAACTGGACGAGGCGGTCTGCCCCTTCACCACGGCATCGGCTTCGACGATCGTGGCTTCGATCTGGGCGGGGAGTTCGACGCTGACGGGACGCTCGTCCCACAGTTCGAGCACCACATCCATCCCGTCCTGGAGGAAGTCTGCGGCCTCGCCGAGCAGGTCCTTGGCAAGGTTGATCTGCTCGTAATTGTCCTTGTCCATGAACACCAACGCATCGCCATCGGCGTAGAGATACTGGAAATCCTTGGTGTCGAGCCGGACCTTCTCGATCGTGTCCTGGCTGCGGAAGCGGACATTGGTCTTGCGGCCATCGATCAGGTTTTTCATCTCGACCTGCATGAAGGCACCACCCTTGCCCGGCTGGGTATGCTGGGTCTTGGCGACCTTCCAGATACCCTTTTCGTATTCGAGAATGTTGCCGGGACGGATGTCCACGCCGCTGATCTTGGCCATTGCGAGTGCCTTCAAGCTGAGAAAGAGCTCCGGCATAGCGCCGGAAGGACGCGCCCTTAGCGCGGGCCGCGCGCAAGGGCAAGGTGCGCGCAAGGTCTGGACGGTGGCAGGCCGGTTCACTTCCTGCTAATCGGGAGCAGACAATGACCATGCCGATGAAACAAGCCCTCACCCTGATCCTCATCGCTGCAGCTGGTCCGGCGCTGGCTGTGCCGGGAGGCCCGATCGGCCAGCTCAACCCGGGCGCCTGGCACTGCGAGCTGCCGGGCGATGCCGGCGGCGCGGTCGGACTGCACGTCACCGCCGAGGACTTCGAGATCGTCAACGCCAACACCTATCGCACTGCGGCGGGCCGAGGCACCTATCTGCTGACCGGCGATAGGCTCACCTTTACCAGCGGACCCAAATACGGCGAGACCTTCCACCGCATCTTCAGCGGTTTCATGCGCAAGACCGATGCCAGCGGCCAGGACACCGCGCTGCGCTGCGTCCGCCGCGTGGTAAACAACGGTTAGGCCGCCTCCTGCGCGCGCTGCCGCGTTTTTGCGTAGGTCACCCACAACAGCGCTGCTAGCGCCGCAATTGCCACCCAGTCGGCATAAGGGGCGAAGCCCAGACCAACCATGGCGAGTTTGTTGGGATCGCCCACTGCGCCCACTGCCCCGGCAAAGACCAGTCCCCACAGGCTGTCGCCAACCACCAGACCGGTGGCCAGCAGCACGCCAAGCCGCTCGGTGAATTCGGGTCGCGCGGTGCGCCGCGCCATCTTGTTCCACCAGTGGCCGATGACGGTGCCGATCACGGTTGGCAGCACCACGGTGACCGGCAGGTAGATGCCCATCGCCACTGCCAGCGGCGGGAAGCGAGGCTTGCCCGCTGCGCGCAGCGCTTCGTCGATGGCAACAACAATCGCGCCGATCACCGCGCCCAAGATAATCAGGTCCCAGCGCATCGAGCCGCCGAGCACGCCCTGAGCAATTGCTGCGAACAGCGAGGCCTGCGGCGCGGCGAGCGCGTTCGGGCCAGCGCCAGGCGCGCCGGCGAACCCGAAGCTTGTGGCGAGCAGTTGCAGCACCGGCGGAAGCACCAGCGATCCGGCGAGCACCCCGATGATCAACGCAACCTGCTGCTTCCACGGGGTTGATCCGACCAGCTGACCGGTCTTGAGATCCTGCAGGTTGTCGTTGGCGACGATCGCGATCCCGAACACGAACGAAACCAGGAACAGCGCGAAGGCGATCAGGGGTGCGCGATCGGCCGCGGCCACCCCGCCGCCGAACAGCGCCGCGATCAGCACCGAGACGATCAAGACGGATAGAATGCCCACGCCCGAAACCGGGCTGTTCGACGTGCCGACCAGTCCGGCCATGTAGCCGGTTACGACCGCCGTAAAGAGCCCGACCACTGCGATGAATAACACCGACAGCGCAAACACTGCGGGGATCGATCCGGCCAGCGGTCCACCCTGGACAAACTGCCAGATCAGCCACAGAATCGGCACGAATAACAGTGCGCTGACCCCCAGCACCCCGCCGCCCGGTAGATCGCGCTCGGTAAGCACGATGGCCTCGCCGGCTTTGCGGGCGCGGGCGGTAGCGGCGATGCCGATCAGGCCGCGCACGATCGAACCCGAAATGCGAATCAACGACCAGATCGCCGCCACCGCCATTGCGCCAGCACCAACGAAGCGGACCTGCGTACCCAACACGGTTCCGGCAATTTCCTTCGCGTCTCCGGCCATGCCCGCGCTCAGGTAAGGCAGCAGCACGAGCTTGCCGATGATCAGCCCGGCGAGCATCGCCATGCCGGTGACCAGCCCGATCAAGTGGCCGATTGCGATCAGCCCGAGCGACATAGTGCCGCCGAGAGTGCCGACCCCGCTGCCCAGTCGGAAGAACCGCGCGACTTCCGCGGCGGCCAATTGCAATGTGGTCAGCACGCCGAACCCGGCTCCTGCCAATGCGCCCAGCACGATCGTTGCCAGCCCGGCCTTGTTCTCACGCGCGCCGTCGGCGTCAGCCATTCCGACCCTGAGGATTTCCGCGCCCGCAACCCCTTCGGGATAAGGCAAATCGCTATCGATCACCAGCGCGCGGCGCATCGGCACCGAAAGCATCACGCCAAGGATGCCGCCGGTGGCACAGACCAGCATCGTTTCCCAATATGGAATACGGGTCCACCAGCCGACGATGACGAATCCGGGCAGCACGAAGACCATCGTTGCCACCGCGCCCGCGGCGCTGCCGATGGTCTGGACGATATTGTTCTCGACAATCGTCGATCCACCAAGCGTTCGCAGCACCGCCATCGAAATCACCGCGGCCGGGATCGCGGTTGAAAAGGTCAGCCCGACGCGCAGTCCGAAATAGACGTTCGCGGCGGTGAACAGGAAGGTCAAAAGGCCGCCGACCACGACGGCACGCAGGGTCAGTTCCCGGGTTTGGCTCGATCCAGTCATGGCCGGGTTTTCGTTCATCGATATTTGCCCTCTGCTGAACGGCTGGACCGCTTGGACCAGTGTCTTAGCTCGAAAAAACCGTTACCCGGCAAACCGCCGCAATCCGGACTTGTGGCAGATAAGTACCGCGTAGGAAACTGCGCAAGCTCACCGCCGCATCAGCAGAGGGTACGGGTTGATCGCCAAGCTGGGCTCATACCACTTGGCCGCGGGCGTGGTCACCTGAATGGCAAAATGGAGATGGGGCGCACTGGGGCTGGCATTTCCGGTAAAACCGACCGCGCCGATCTCCTGGCCCTGCGCCACGCGCTGGCCCTCGGCGAGGCCCGGTGTATAGTGATCGAGGTGAGCATAGTAGTGGATAAACCGGCGATCTTCGCAGCGGACATAGATGGTGAGACCGCCCGCCGCCGAGGTAAACATTTTCTCCACGGTGCCGCTTGCCGCGGCGAGAACCGGGGTGCCGAGCGGAGCCGGTATGTCGATTGCATCGTGAACCCGCGCTCCACCTTCACGCGCCTGGGCGAAGGTATCGGTCAGCTGGCCGCGCTGAATTCCCCGCACGGGGATGAGCAACGGAGGAATATCGGCAGGGTCAGGGGTGGCGACGGCGGGCGGCCGGTACGCCACCTGGGCCCGATCCACTTGCACGGTGCCGGGCATGCCCTGAGGTGCAGGGACTTGATGCGGCGCAACCTGCACGAGCTTGCTCTGCCACCACATCAGCCCTGCGCCCCACAGCAGCGACGTCACCAGGAAGGTCCCGGCGATCGTCCGCAGTCGTGACATGGGTCCCATCGCTTCAGGCCTCGAAATGAACCTTGGTCTTGACCGAGACCATCTGCGCCAGCCGCGCCGCATCCCAGTTGGTCAGCCGCACGCAGCCGTGGCTCTCGGCCCGGCCGATGGTTTCGGGACTGGGGGTGCCGTGAATGCCGTAGTGCGGCTTGGTCAGGTCGATCCAGACGACCCCGACCGGGCCGTTGGGTCCGGCGGGCAAGGTTGCCTTCTCGCTCCCAGCCTTTGCGTCCCAGAACAGCGCCGGGTTGTAATGGAACTTGGGGTTGCGGCTAACTCCGGTGATCCCCCAGTCACCCAGCGGCAGCGGATCGTGCTGCGAACCCATGGTGGCGGTATAGACTGCAACCAGCTTGCCCGCTTCGTTATAGGCCTTGAGCGTGCCCTTCGACTTGCTGACCGTGATCTTGGCCACCTTGGGCTGCTCGCTGCTCACGCCGAGCATGGCGAGAGTTGCGAGCCAAGCGGGGTCGCCGACCGCGCCGGGCTGGATCGCATCGGCACCGACATTTGGCACACGAATTTGCTGTCCGGCATGAAAAGTGGACACTGGTGGTGCGTCCGGATCTGCTGTCGCGCTCGGGCTGGCGCTGGGTTCTGGCGTGGCTGAGCCGGTGGCAGGTGCACCGGCCGGAACCCCGCCGGGGTTAAGCAGCTTCAACGTCGCCACGGTGGTATGGAAGCGTTCGGCCAGCTTCTCATCGAGGGTTTCGTAGCTGAGCGCGGGCAGTTTCGCCTGCTCCTGCGGATCCTTGGGCATCTTGACGAATTGCCCGGAGGCGAAATCGTCCGGGATCGTCACCACCCGGGTCGCGGGGATCGCCTGATACTGCGCGAGCGCGGCAATTGTCGCGGCATCGAGCTTGCCGGTCACGGCAAGATCGTTGGCCTCCTGGTAGCCCGCCACCGCGTTGCGGGTGGAAATCCCCGCCTTTCCATCAACCACCCCCGGGGTGAAGCCGAGCCGGTCGAGCACGACCTGCGCCTGCATGATCGGCCGCGCCTCGCTATCGGGCACTTCCTGAGCCGCCGGGGCGTTATCGTGCGCGGCCAAGGGATCGGGCGCAGCGGAGGCGGGCGCCGCTGGCGGTTGCTGGCTGGCACCGGCATCGGGTGCATTGCTGTCCCCGCCCTTGCAGGCCGCGAGCGAAATCAGGATTGGTAGGGCAATGAAAATCGGACGCATGCGGCACTCCCGCGGGCCTGCGGAAGTGCGGCCTGCCTTGTGCCAGCAAAACGCGTCAGCGGCGATTAGGCTCCCGCAGCGGTAATTGCGGCGGCGAAATCACGCACCGCCTGGGCTTCGTCGCCGCTCCAGACTGCGCCCGAAACGGCGAGAAAATCGGCGCCTGCCTTGACCAGCGGCGGGCAGTTCACAGGAGTAATCCCACCTATCGCCACACAAGGAATTTCCATGATCTCCTGCCACCATTCGAGCAGTTCAAGTTCAGCCTTGTGCTCCGTGGTCTTGGTGCTGCTCGGGAAAAAGGCCCCGAACGCGACATAGTCAGCGCCTGCTTCGCCTGCGTCGATGCCAAGGTGGCGGCTGCCGTGACAAGTCACACCGATCTGCGCATCGCGCCCCAGTTCGGCGCGCGCATCGGCGACGGTCCCGTCCGACTGGCCGAGATGCACACCGTCGGCTCCCAGCCGCTTGGCGAGGCCGATTGAATCGTTGACGATGAAGGCCACTTCGCGCGCCGCGCAAAGCTCCTGAAGCGGCGCGGCAAGGCGCGCGGCGGCGTGTTCGTCCATGCCCTTTACGCGAAACTGAAACGCCGCGACCGGGCCCGCATCGCATGCGCGCTCAAGCCGCTGGGGGAAGTTGCCCGAGACATCGAGCGGCGAAATCAGATAAAGCTGGCAATCGGGCATGGCCGCCCTCTATCGCGCCGCAGCCGCCGAGCCAAGCGTTCGGAACCCGTTCAGATTTGCCGCGTTATTTGTGAACAATGATCAGATTGACCACCAAACTCGCCCTGGCAGCTGCAATCACCGCTCTTCCGGTCGGGGTCGCAGCCCATGCCATCGCAACACAGGCCAAGCTTGGCCAGTGGGTCCAAGTCGCCCCCGGTGTCTCGGTCGAGACGCTGCGGGTGCTGGAGGATAGTCGCTGTCCGGTGGATGTCAGCTGTGTCGCGGCAGGACGGCTGGTGCTTTCGGCACGGGTGCGCGATCACGGGCGGAGCCAGACCGTGCAACTGACGCTGGGCATGCCGTATGTCATCGGCCGCGGCCGCCTGACGCTCGATCAGGCAACGCCCAGGAAATGGGCCAAACCGATCAATCCCCGCAATTACCGGTTCGGCATCAGCTACTTCCCGGGCGCCATCCGTCGCGGCGACCTGCAACCCCTGCTGGAGCCGCAAAAGCAATGATCAAGGTCATAATTCCGTTTTCAGCCTTCACCCTGCTGCTGGCGGGCTGCGTCACCACCCGGGCCAATGACGACGGCTCGGTCGATGCGCGGCTTGGCCAGACGGTCAACGTCGGCGGCCCGCGGGTCACCCCGCTAGCGGTGCTTGAAGACAGCCGCTGCCCGATGGAGGCGCGCTGCGTCTGGGCCGGGCGTGTGCGCCTTTCCGTCAGGGTCACGACCGGCAACGGCAGCGCGGTCCGCGAAATTGCCAGCGACAAGCCGTTGCAGGTGGCCGACGGTCGGCTTGAGCTTTCCAACGTGATGCCGCCGCGCAGCACCCAACACCCGGTCCGCCCCACCGACTACCGCTTCAGCTTCCGCTTCAGCGGCGGACTTTGAGGTCGGCCTGGCCGAATTTGGGCAGGCTGAGCCCGGCGCCGGGCTGCTGCATCAACTGCATGGGATATTGGCCTGACGGCAGCGCCTGGAGCGGCATGCCCGCCTGCGCCATCACATAGGGCGATACCCGGTGCCTGGTGCACAGCCCGCCGGCGCCGTCGTCGACCAGCTGATGCTCGAACTCCAGGCCCTGCATCGAACCGGCTGAACGGCGAGCCACCGCGACGGCAAGCTGTCCGTCGCCGAAATCGACCACGAAGTTGGTTCCAAGCGGCACGTCGAGCAGGCCTTCGACCATGCAGCCCCCGCGCGAGAGGTTGCGCATCATCGCTTCGTAGCGATGGTCTTCGTGGATCAGCCCGACCCGGCGCAACACGGTGCGACGCTCGGGCCGGTATTTGCTCGGCCCATCGGGTTCGATCACCCAGTCGCCGCTGAGCAGCGCTTCACACACGTCATCGAAGCCGACCGCGGCGGCATAGATAAAGCCCTGGATCTGGCCGACCCCCAGCTGCCGCATGGCATCGAGCTCGTCATGCGCCTCGATGCCTTCCGCGGTGGTGTCCATCCCCAGCGCCTTGGCCAGGCTGACAATCGAGGAAATGATCGCAGCATTGCGATTGCCCTCCTGGGTAACTCCGGAAATGAAGCTCTTGTCGATCTTGATCTTGTCGAACGGTGCGTGCTGCAAATAGCTGAGCGAGGAATAACCGGTGCCGAAATCGTCGAGCACCAGCCGCACGCCGAGCAGCTTGAGCGAATTGAACATCGCCTCGGTCGCCTCGCGGTCGCCGAGGAAGATCGATTCGGTGAGTTCCAGCTCGAGCCGTTCGGGCGCAAGCTCGGCATGAGCCAGAGCCTGGGCCACAGTGGACGCGAAGCCCGGGTTGGAGAATTGCATCGCCGACACATTGACCGACATGCGCACATTGCCCGGGATCAAAGCCGCGTCGGCGCAGGCCTGCTTGAGCACCCAGTCCCCCAGTGCACCGATCAGATTGCACTCCTCGGCGATCGGGATGAACACGCCTGGCGAAACTTCGCCCAGGTCGGGATGCGCCCACCTGGCCAGCGCTTCAAGACTGACCACCTTGCTGGTTCTGGTATCGACGATCGGCTGGTAGGCAACCCGCATCTGATCGCTGCCCAAGGCATCGCGCAGGTCTTCCTCGATCTGGCGGCGACGCTCGGCCTCGCTGTGGAGGTCGCTCGAATAGAAGCGGAACTGGCCGCGCCCGCCGCCCTTCGAAGCATAAAGCGCAAGGTCGGCAGAACGCACCAGCTCTTCGCTGTTGATCCCGTCGTAAGGCGCAATTGCGATACCGACCGATGCGCCGATCACGCAGCGGCTGCCTTCGATCTGATAGGGCTGCGAAACCATGGTGATGATCGTGCGGGCCACTTCGCCCAGCCGTCCGCGATCGTCGATATCGGGCAGAATGATCTGGAATTCATCACCGCCGAGGCGGCCGATCTCGCAATTCTTGTCTGTCACCACCCGCAGCAGGCGCTGAGCGACCTGCTTGAGCAGTTCGTCACCCGCCGGGTGACCCAGCGTGTCGTTGACCTGCTTGAACCGGTCAAGGTCGATCATCATGATCGCACAGCAGCGCTTGGCTGACTGGTAGGCGGTGAGCGTCGCGTGCAGCCGCTTGCCCATGCGGTGGCGGTTGGCCAGCCCGGTCAGCGAATCGTACTGGGCCAGGCGCGATGCGTCTTTCTGGCTCTGCCGGGTTGCAGTGACGTCCGAACCATTGCCGCGATAGCCAATGAAGGTTCCGTCCGAAGTGAATTGCGGCCGGCCGGAAATCGACCACCACACTTCATTCTTCTCTGCCGCGGCGCGGACGGATAGGTCGGAGAAGGTCTTGCGCGCGCTCAGGATGAGCTGGAGCGGACGCTCACCGGCTTCTTCCTCGGCATCGCGCTCGAGAATGAACAGCGATTGCACCGCGCGGCCGACCAGCTCGGCGCGGGTGCAGCCCATCACATCGGCAACGGTCTGCGACACGTAGGTCAGCATCCCTTCGCCGTTGGTGGCCCAGAACCAGCCCAGCCCCGACGCTTCGTAATCCTGCAGCAGCAGGACGGCCTGCTTCAGCTCATCGCCGTTGAGCGCCGCACCTTTGCGCGGAGCGGCAACATCGCTGCCGCCGCCCAGAAGATTGCGGAACCGTCCAAAAGCTGATGGCGACGCGGCGGTCATGAGTGATTGGGCATCCTTTGGGAGGAACAGCTTCGATCCATTGCTCCGCCATAACCAGACATGGTTGAGGATTGGCTAACGCGCTGTTTATGCAACCCTGTCATTCAGGCTGCGGCGGCATTGCGGCGCAGCGGCGTTCGCGAGACATTTCCCGCGCCTTGCGCGAGCACTGCAATGCGGCCGGCATCGAGTTCGAGCGGGACCGCGAATTCCACACCCATGCGGTCTTCCTGGCACCATCGCGCGGTGGCCGTAACCACCCCACCCTCGCTCAGCATGATCCGGAAGATCGTGCCGGGCGGGACGTTCCACAGACCTTCGACCATTGCACCGGTCGCTGAGATGTTGCGGATCGTGCCGTGGTACTGCTGCCCGGCGTGATCGAGCACGATTTTGCGCAGCATCGTGTGGCGGGTCGACCGGGCCGCCCGCGGTCCCTTGGCAATTGCCGTGGTACCCGCTTCAAGTTGCTCACAGGCAGCCGCAAAATCGAGCGGCTTGGCGTAGATGTAACCCTGGACGTGGCTGCAACCGAGCATGCGAACCAGATCCAGCTCGTCGAACGTCTCGACCCCTTCGGCCGTTGTTTCCATCCCCAGCGCTTCGGCCAAGCTTACAATCGAGGCGATGATCGCGCCGTTGCGGCTGCCATTGATCGTCGCCCCGCGCACGAACGACTGGTCGATCTTGATCTTGTCGAACGGCGCCTTCTTCAAATAGCCGAGCGAGGAATAGCCGGTGCCGAAATCGTCGAGCGCCAGCCGCACCCCGACACGCTTGAGCGCGGTGAACATCGCGTCGGTACCCTCATCGTCGTTGAGAAACACGCTTTCGGTAATTTCCAGCTCCAGCCGCGCCGGGTTGATCTGCGCCGCGGCCAACGCATTCGTAATGATCGACGGCAGCGCCGGATTGGCGAATTGCAGCGGCGATACGTTGACGGCAACGCGAACGCTTTCCGGCCATTTCGCCAGATCGTGGCAAGCCTGGCGCAGCACCCATTCGCCGATCTGTGCGATAAGGCCCGAATCCTCGGCGATGGGTACGAATTTGGCGGGCGAGAGCGGCCCGCGGGTCGGGTGGTTCCAACGCAGCAGAGCTTCGAAGCCGGTGATCCGCTCAGTCGAGGTGTGGACCACCGGCTGGTAGTGGACCTCGAACCCGCCGCTGGCGATCGCATCGCGCAGGTCCTGCTCGAGCTGGCGGCGCTCTTCGGCATCGCTGTGCAGGTCGGCGGCGTAGAAGTGACAACGCCCGCGCCCGCCGTCCTTTGCCGCATAGAGCGCAAGGTCGGCGTTGCGGATGATTGCCTCGGAAGTGACCCCGTCCTCGGGCGAGAACGCGATCCCGATCGAAGCGCCGATCATCACCCGGTGGCCATCGATCGAATAGGGCTCCGACAGGTCATGGATCACCCGCACCGCCAGTTGGGCAAGGTCCTCGCGGCGATGCCGCCCCGGCAGCACGACCTGGAACTCGTCACCGCCGAGGCGCCCGACTCGGCCGTGCTGACCGATCGTCCGTTCGAGCCGGCTGGCGACCTGGGTCAGCAGGTAGTCGCCCGCCGGATGACCCATAGTGTCGTTGACCTGCTTGAAGCGATCGAGGTCGAGCAGGAACACCGTGCAAGCCCGGTGCTCAAGGTTCGGAGCAACCAGGATCTTCTCGAGCGTTTGCGCCATCTGAAGGCGGTTGGCGAGGCCGGTCAGCGAATCGTAGTGCGCAAGCCGGGTTGCATTCTCGGCCGAGCGGCGCCGTTCGGTCAGGTCGTTGCCCGATCCGCGGAAGCCGAGGAAGTTGCCAAAGTTGTCGTAAAGCGGCCGGCCATTGACCGACCACCAGCGCTCTTCCCCACGCGTTGCAGCACGCAGCGCAAGTTCGCTGAAAGCCGAGCGCGCGCTGAGGTGAAAGGCCAGCGTCCGCTCGCTTTCCTGGCCCTGCGGATCGGGAATGAACAGGTCCGACAGCGGACGCCCGTAGAGCCGGGTGGCGTCACACCCGAGCAGCTCGCCGATGGTCGGAGAGACGTAGACCAGCTGGCTGCGCCGGTCGGTTTCCCAGAACCAGCCCTGCCCGGTCTGTTCGAAATCGTGCAGAATTTCTTCCGCGCGCATTTGCGTGCGCCGACGTTCGCGCGCTGCTGCAGCATCGCTGGCTTCACTCAACGCCTCGCGCCGCGCCGCAAACAGTCCGGCCGCCCCGCCGATGGCCAAGGTAACATAGGTCGCGCCATTGCCGACGTTCATCGCCACCGCGCCCCACAACCCCATCTGCGCTGCGGTCACGCTCGACACCCGGCGATTGAGGATGATGATCGCAATCGTCGAGGTGATCACCAGCAGGCCCACGGTGTCCTGCCAGTCGGCATTGGCCTGCACGACCCAGCGTGCCATCGCGGTGCCGTACAGCGCCATCGGCAAGGTTACGAGGGTCAGCGCAAAGCCATAGCGATGGGCCTCGGCCTTCAGCCTTGCCCGCTCGAACCGCGCGGCCAGCGGTGTCAGTGCCGTGATCGCGATTGCCGCAAGCAGCATCGCGATGGTCAGCGGCGGGGCCAGAGAATGGGTGGTAAGGCCGCTCAGCAGCGCGCTAATCGCGATGGTCGGCGCCATCAGCGTCCAGTGCGGTTCGATCAGGTTGCGCAGGACGTGGCGATCGCTGCTGCGCCGCCGGGTGGTCGTGGTCGAGCGCTCTGCCGCAGTCTTCACCGAGGCGGACTTGGCCGCGCCGACTGCAGGCGCGCGGCTCCCCGCACCGACGGGTGGTGCGCTATCCGGGCCGACAACCTGTCTCGCGGACTGGACGGACATTGCGGCTCATTGCCACGCTATCGCTTGCAAAACCGTTAAGTTTACCACTGTTATGGGCACAATTCCGCGCCTTCCCCGCTGCTTTGCGTGCTCGCTTGAAATGCATTCGGGCGCGGGGCATGGTCGTCACCAGCCAGAACAACCAATTGGGGACCCGGGATGACCAAAGGCAATTCGCCGCTCGAGAACGAAGCCGCCCAATCGACTACCGCATTGGGGCCGCTCGTCGGGCTGGCGCGTGAGGATTTCGTGGGTGCGATTGCGCTGCTGCTACGCGAAACAGCCAGCGATCCGGCGCGAACGATGAAGCACATGCGCGGCTTCGGTGAGGATATGGTCAAGATCATGACCGGCAAGTCGGAGCTTGCCCCCGAAGTCAAGGATAAGCGATTCCGCGACCCGGCCTGGCAGTACAATCCCTTCTTCCGCGCCGGCGCGCAGTATTATCTGGCGGTGCAGAAAGGCATGAAGGGCTGGCTCGAAGACCTCGAGCTCAACGAGCTGGAGCGCGACCGGGCGAACTTCATCTCGCAGATCATCATCGACAGCCTTTCGCCGACGAACAGTCTGGTCGGCAACCCCAGCGCGCAGAAGCGGCTGATCGACAGCGGCGGGCTGAGCCTGATCAAAGGGTTGAAGAACGCCTACAACGATATGGTCCACAACCACGGCATGGTCTCGATGGTCGACAAACGGCCGTTCAAGCTGGGCGAGAATATCGCCGCCTCGAAAGGCAGCGTCGTTTACCGCGACGAAATGATGGAGGTAATCCAGTATGCCCCCACCACCGACCAGGTTTGCGCCGTTCCGCAGCTGACAATTCCGCCACAAATCAACAAGATGTACATCAACGACCTCTCGCCTGAGAAGTCAGTGGTCAAGTACCAGCTCGACAACGGCATCCAGCCGTTCGTGATCAGCTGGAAGAATCCCACCAAAGAGCAAGGCCACTGGGGGATGGACGAATATATCGCCTCGTGCATCAAGGCGCTCGACGTGGTCTGTGCGGTCAGCGGGTCGGACACAGTCAACGTCTCGTCGGCCTGTTCGGGCGGGCAGACCGGCGCGATCCTCGCGAGCAAGCTCGCCGCCCAGGGCGACAAACGGATCGGAGCGATGACCTTCATGGTCACTGTGCTTCACCCCAAGCAGAACGATATCGAAGCCGGCGCGCTGATGTCCGCGAACGGGCTCGAACTTGCCAAGCGCCGCGCCGCCAAGAAAGGCATCGTCAAGGGCAACGACCTCGCCCGCGGCTTCGCCTGGCTGCGCCCCAACGACCTGATCTGGAACTACGTGATCAACAATTACCTGATGGGCGACGACCCGCCGGCCTTCGACGTGCTGTTCTGGAATGCCGACGCGACCAACCTGTCGGCCGCGCTGATGGGCGATTTTCTGACGCTTTTTGAAACGCTGGCCTTCACCAGGCCGGGCGAGGTTGAAATGGCCGGGCACAAGATCGACCTCACCAAGGTCACCAACGACCTGTTCATCCTCGGCGGGACGACCGATCACATCACTCCGTGGCGCGCGTGCTATCGCTCAACCCAGCTGTTCGGCTCGAAGGACGTGACCTTTGTGCTGAGCCAGGCGGGCCACATGCAGGCGATCCTCAATCCGCCGGGGAATCCCAAAGCCAAATATTTTGTGTCGAAAAAGTCCGGCCATCCGCCCGCTGACGTTGACGACTGGCTCAAGGGGACCGAGGAAGTGCCCGGAAGCTGGTGGCCGCTGTGGATGGACTGGGTGCAGAAGCGGTCGGGCAAGCAAGTTGCTGCGCCCAAATCCGTCGGCAGCAAGAAATATCCGTCGCTCGAAGCCGCGCCGGGCCTCTATGTGCTCGAACAGGCCTAAAGGAACGCGTTTTGGTGAAAGAGAAACTGACCGCCGAATTCTCGATGGAAGTAGTCGGCGGCCGCACGCTGCGCGTGGCGCGCTGGCGCTGGAACATGGCGAGCGATCATCCGCCGATCCTGTTCTTCAACGGCATCGGCGCGAATATCGAAGCAGTCGCCCCGCTGGCCGAGGCGCTGACCGAGCGGCGCTTCATCATGTTCGACATGCCGGGCGTGGGCGGTTCGCCTGAGCCGACCGTACCCTACAACCCCTTCACCATGAGCTGGTGCGCGAAGGAGCTCTTGAAGCGCTTCGACGCGGGTGTGGTCGATGTCATGGGCGTCTCATGGGGCGGCGCGATGGCGCAGCACTTCACGCTTCAGCACGGCAGCTATGTGCGCCGCCTGATCCTGGCTGCGACCACCGCGGGCATGATCATGCTGCCCGGCAAGCCGGCGGCGCTGTCCAAGATGGCCGATCCGCGCCGCTACGTCGACGCGGCGTTCATGGAGAAGCACTTCAAGACGCTCTACGGCGGCCTCACCGGCGGCAAAGGGGAACACATCAATCGGCTCACCCCGCCCACCCCGCGCGGCTATGTCTACCAGCTGATGTGCATGATGGGCTGGACCAGTGTCCCCGCGCTGCCCTTCCTGCGCAAACCCACGCTGATCATGATGGGCGAGGATGACAATATCGTCCCGCTCGCCAACGGGCGTTTCCTTGAAATGCTGATCCCCGACAGCCGGCTCGAGATTTTCGAGCAAGGCGGACACCTGTTCATGCTGACGCACCGCGAACAGACACTGTCGAGCCTGCGCGGCTTCCTCGACGCGCCCGACCAGCCGAAACGAAAGGCCGCCTAGCCACATGCGCCACATCGCGATCATCGGTTCGGGGCCCGCAGGCTACTACACCGCCGAGGCCGCGCAGAAGCAGTGGGGCGACGAGGTGCGGGTCGATGTGTTCGACATGCTGCCGGTGCCTTACGGCCTGATCCGTACCGGGGTGGCGCCCGATCACCAGTCGATCAAGGGCGTGGCGAAGCGTTTCGAGGCCACCAACAGCCTCGAAAACGTGCGCTTTGTCGGCAACGTCACGATCGGCGCGGACGTGACGATTCCCGAGCTGCAGAACCTTTATGATGCCGTTGTGCTGGCGACCGGCGCACCTAACGACAAGCCGGCCGGTGTACCCGGCGAAGGGCTCGACAACGTGTTCGGCAGCGCCGCCTTGGTCGGCTGGTACAACGGCCATCCGCAATTCGCGAAGCTCAATCCCGATCTTTCCGGGCGGCATGCCGTGGTGATCGGCAACGGCAATGTCGCGCTCGACGTGGCGCGGATTCTGGCCAAGACCACTGGCGAGTTCACCGGATCCGACATCGTCGCCCATGCGCTCCATGCGTTGCAGAAATCGAAGATCGAGCAAGTCACGATCCTCGGCCGCCGCGGCCCGCACCAGATTGCAATGACGCCCAAGGAATTGGGCGAGCTCGGCCATCTCGAACGCGCCTGCCCGCGCGTCGATCCCGCCGACCTTCCCGCCGAGGACGATGACCTGTTCCTCGAACCCGGCCAGCGCAAATCGGTTGGACATCTGCGCGGTTTCGCCGCGATCCCAGAGGCATTCCGCGCCGACAAGCCGGTCGAGATCGAGTTCGACTTCTTCGCCAGCCCCAAGGCTATTCTGGGTGAGGGTCAGGTCACCGGGGTCGAGGTTGAGCGCACCCAGCTCGACAGCGAAGGCCGCGCCAGCGGGACCGGCGAGACCTACGTCGTCCCGGCCAGCCTGGTGATCACCTGTATCGGTTACAAGTCGAGCCCGATCCCCGGCGTACCGTTCGAGGAAAGCGCTGGACGCTTTGCCAATGACGAGGGGCGCATCCTGCCAGGTCTATACTGTGTCGGCTGGGCCCGGCGCGGACCTTCGGGCACGATCGGGACCAACCGCCCCGATGGCTTCGGCGTGGTCGAGAAGATCGGCGAGGATATCGGCGCCGGTGCCGGCAAGTCCGGCCGCGCCGGGTTCGACAAGCTTGCCGAAGAGCGGAAACTGGATGTCGTCACTTTCCGCGACTGGAAGAAGATCGAGGCGCAGGAAGAAGCCCGCGCCCGCGATGGCGCGCCGCGCGAGAAATTCGTCGACGTTGGCGAGATGATCCGGGCGCGCGGCGACTAGAGCCTGTCTCTAAACCAGCCGCGCAATTACAAAATCTTCATCCCGTTCTGCCAATTGAGCGTGGATGAGCGCCACACTGCCTGCACGCTTTCACACGCTTGACGCCCTGCGCGGCGTCGCGGCGATTGCCGTCATGCTCTATCATGCAGCCGAGTTTTCGCCGTGGTGGATGTGGAGCGGGTACCTTGCCGCGGACCTCTTCTTCGTGCTCAGCGGGTTCGTTCTGGCTCAGGCCTATGAGGCGCGCTTGCAGGACGGGATGAGTGTGAAGCAATTCATGCTGGCCCGCCTCCAGCGGATCTACCCGGTGTTCTGGCTGGGGGCATTGATCGGTTGTGCGCTGCTGCAGGGCAGCCCGCTGACGGTCTTCATGATCCCCAGTCCCGATTCCTATCTGCTGTTCAAAGCCAACTGGCCGCTGTGGTCGCTGCTCACCGAACTTGTCGCCAACCTGCTGTGGGCGGTGTTTGCGGTGCGGCTCAGTTTCAAGGGCCTGGTCGGGGCCGCGGCGGGACTGGGCGTGATCCTGGCGATCAATATTATCTGGTACGGCACCGCCGACCTGGGCGCCTTCTGGTTTAACGCGCTGCCCGGGCTGGTGCGGACCTGCTATTCGTTCCTCATCGGTGTGATCCTGTTCCGTCTTTACCAGCGCAAGGGCGCGGCGCGGCACAATACCCCGATGGCCTGGCTGCTGGTCGGCTTGCTGCTGCTGCAGACCTCGGCGATCCCGCAGTACCGGGTGGTCTCCGACCTCATCTCGGTCGGCGTAGTCATTCCGCTGATTGTCTGGCTGGGCGCGCACTGGGAGGTGCCCGCAAAGCGCTTCGCCGCCTGGCTCGGCGGCATCTCGTTCCCGCTTTACTGCCTGCACGCCCCGCTGGTTGCCTTCGCGCACGCCGGGCCGCTGGTCATGACCGCGCTGCTCATCGCCATGCTCGGCGTGGCCACGCTGGTTGATCGCTACTACGATCGTCCGATCCAGGCCTGGTTCAAGGCCCGCAAGCAAGCGGCTTGCTCTCCCACCCTATCCATGATTTAATCGCCCGGTTAAATGCCGTCCGGAGTCGGCATCACGGGAGAGTGACATGGCCGTCTATGACCTGATCATCCGCAACGGGACCATCGTCGATGGGACCGGCAACCCCCGCTTTTCGGGCGACATTGCGGTCAAGGACGGGCTGATCGCCGCTGTCGGTAAGGTCCATGGCGACGCGACGAAGGAAATCGATGCCGCAGGCAAGGTCGTCACCCCCGGCTTCGTCGATGTCCACACCCATTATGACGGCCAGGCGACCTGGGACCAGGAAATGGCGCCGTCGAGTTGGCACGGCGTGACCAGCGTAGTCATGGGCAATTGCGGGGTCGGCTTTGCCCCCGCCGCGCCCGATCGGCACAAGTGGCTGATCGAGCTGATGGAAGGGGTCGAAGACATCCCCGGCACCGCGCTCGCCGAGGGGATGAAGTGGAACTGGGAAACCTTCCCCGAATACCTCGACGCGCTCGAAGAACTGCCGCGCACGGTCGATGTCGGCACCCATGTGCCGCACGGCGCGGTGCGGGCTTACGTGCTGGGTGACCGCGAACGCCCCGGCGCGGTCCCGACCGACGACGATATCGCCAAGATGTCGGCGATCGTCGAGGAAGGCGTGCGCGCCGGTGCGCTCGGCTTCTCGACCAGCCGAACCGTGCTCCACCGCTCGATCGACGGCGAAGTTGTACCCGGTACTACCGCGACCAAGGAAGAACTGATCGGGATCGGCCGCGCCATGGGCCGCGCCGGTCACGGGGTGTTCGAAATGGCCAGCGACATGCGCCGCGAATGGGACGAATTCGGCTGGATGGGGCAATTGAGCCGCGAGACCGGGCTGCCCTGCACCTTTGCCGCGCTGCAATCGATCGCCAAGGAATTGCCGCTTGAAGAGCAGATCGCTTCGATGCGCGCCGAGAACGACAACGGCGCCAATATCGTCGCGCAGATAGCTTTGCGCGGCAACGGCATTGTCATGGCCTGGCAGGGCACGGTCCACCCGTTCCGCCTCCGCCCGAGCTGGCAAGCGATCATGGAACTGCCGTGGGCGGAGCAGAAGGCCAAGCTGTTCGATCCCGCGTTCAAGGCGCAGCTGCTCAGCGAAGCGCCGGATTACAGCCTCGTGCCGCAGGATATCGTCGGACTGATCATGGTGGTCAGCGCCGGCTGGGGCATGCAGTATCAGATGGACGACGATTTCGACTACGAACCACAGGCCGAAGCCAGCTTCGCCGCGCGCGCCGCGGCGGCGGGCAGGTCAGCCGACGAATATGCCTACGACCTGCTCTGCGAAAATGATGGCACCGGGTTCATCTACCTGCCGATCCTCAACTACGCCGACGGCAACCTCGATTTCCTCGAGGCGCTGCAGAACAGCGACGACTGCGTCAATTCGCTCTCCGACGGCGGTGCGCACTGCGGCACGATCTGCGATGCGGCGAGCCCGACCTTCATGCTCCAGCACTGGGTCCGCGACCGCAAGCGCGGCGGCAGGATCACGCTGGAGAACGCGGTGAAGCGCCAGTGCCATGACACCGCGCGGCTCTATGGTCTCGACGATCGCGGCGTGATCGCGCCGGGTTATCTCGCCGATCTCAACGTGATCGACATGGACGCGGTCAAGCTGGGCAAGCCGTGGCTCGCGTTCGATCTGCCCGCGGGCGGCAAGCGCTTGCTGCAGAAGGCCGACGGATACGTGTGCACGATCAAAAGCGGCGAAGTTACCTTCAAGGACGGTACCTGGACCGGTGCCACCCCGGGCGGCCTGATCCGCGGACCGCAGCGCGCAGCGATGCTGGAAGCGGCTGAATAGCTTCGGCCTCACTCACCCACACCCGCTCAGGCTGAGCGGAACTCGGAGACAACTTGATGACCATTGCTGCCGTCCGCACGGGTTCACCCGCCAGCCTCGACAATCTGCTTCCGACCACCGCCGAGGATCCCGGCCAGCCCGGTCCCGGCCAGATCCGCGTCAAGCTGGCGGCCTCCTCGCTCAACTACCACGATTTCGCGGTGGTCAGCGGGATGATCCCCGCCGCAGCCGGGCGCATCCCGATGTCCGATGGCGCGGGCACGGTCGAGGCGGTGGGTGACGGGGTTACCCAGTTCAAAGTAGACGACCTGGTGGTCTCGACCTTCTTCCCCGATTGGCTCGATGGCACCCCGCCCGCCACCGCCTTCCGCGGCGTTCCGGGCGACGGGATCGACGGCTATGCGCGCGAAGCGGTGGTCACGCCCGAGCATTGGTTCACCCGCGTTCCCGCCGGTTACAATGCCGCCGAAGCCGCGACGCTGACCTGCGCCGGCCTGACGGCGTGGCGCGCGCTGTTTGTCGACAACGCGATCCGTCCCGGTTCCACAGTGCTGGTTCAGGGCAGCGGCGGTGTTTCGATCTTCGCCCTGCAGTTCGCCAAGGCGGCCGGCGCGACGGTGATCGCGACCAGCTCGTCGGATGACAAGCTGGCCAAGCTGAAGGTGCTGGGTGCCGATCACCTGGTCAATTACAAGGAGACCCCCGCTTGGGCGACGAAGGTGCTCGAGTTGACCGGCGGCACCGGAGTCGACTGCGTGGTCGAAATCGGCGGCGCAGGCACGCTCGACCAGTCGATGATGGCAACCCGCGTCGGCGGCCACGTCGCGCTGATCGGGGTGCTAGCGGGCTATGCCGGGCCGGTCTCGACTGTCACTCTGATGGCCAAGAACCTTAGGGTCCAAGGCCTGACCGTGGGCAGCCGCGCGCAGCAGCTCGACATGATTTCGGGGATCGAAGCCAACGGGATCAAGCCGGTAATCAGCGATCACTTCCCGCTGGCGAACCTCGCCGATGCCTTCCGCCACCAAGCGGCGAACAAGCACTTCGGCAAAATCGCGGTCGATATTTAGGGGCGGATAACGATACCAACAGCGGGATCGGCCTCGCCCTTCAGGGTCGCGATGAAGGCGCCGATCGCAGCCTCCAGGCCGCTGCGTTCATCGATCGTCACCGCCCCGCCGGCTTCGTCGATGAAGCGCAGCCAGCTCGTCGCCACGGCTTCTCCGAAGGCTTTGGGGCCAAGCTCCTTGATCGCCGCGACAGCATGGTCAGGCGCGAAGAACAAGACCGGCTGCGGTCCGGGCAGCGGGCCGTTGTCACGCCCGAAGCCCGCGCCAACATGGGTCGCGCCGACGGTGCAGGAATACTTGAGGTTGTCCGCCAGCGCGGTGTGAACAGCGTGGATCACTCCGGCGTTGCCCGCGAAGTCGACCAGCACCGAAGCCAGACGCGGCAGTTGGGCTAGCTGGTCATAGGCCATGACCAGGTCAAAGAAGCCCCCAGCCCGCACGAAATCGACATTCCCCGCCGAAGTCAGGCCGATCCGCTTGATCTGCGGCGACTTGTCGCGCGCGACGCTGGCGGTGGCCATCGCGGTCTTGGACGAGGCGCTAGTGCAGATCAGCGCTTCCGCACCGAACCATTGCTCGCGCCGCAAAAAGCTCTCGATCAGGAACCCGGTCTTGAACAACGGGCCGAAAATCATCCGCTCGCCCTCGCGCGCGGAATCGTGTTCGGGATCGGCTGCGAGGCGGCTGTACTGGTTGTAAATCGGGCTCATCGGCTGGCGGTGCGCGGCGGCATCCACGAACCCGCTCGGCGAAACCTTGTCCGGCAGCACGTCGAGGGTCTCGGCCATCGGCAGGTAGCCGTAAACCCGCTCACCCAGCACAATGTCGGGATGCCGCGATGCCTCGACCACTGCATGGCCCCACATCGGCACCACGCCCCACTCGCCTTCTCCGGGGAAGAAATTCCAGTAGCCGAACGCATCGCCAACCACCGCATAGGTCACGTTGTTGGCGGTGACCGAAAAACTTTCGATCCGCAGCCTGACTTCGCCGTCACCGAGCGGCGCTTGCTCCTGTTCGACGATCCGCGCTTTGGCGATGTCACCCCGAACGACCTGGACTGTCTGGCTCATGCAACTCTCCCGAAACGCAAATGGGCGCAGCCTTGCGGCGCGCCCACTCAAGCTGGCCCGGCGGCCAAGGTAAAGCGAATTACACCCGCATCGGCATCAGGACATACAGCGCCGGGCTCTTTTCATCCTGGCGGATCAGCGTCGGCGCGCCCGCGTCAGCCAGATGCAGTTCGACCGTGTCGCCGTCGATCTGGCCGAGGATGTCCTTGAGGTAGTTGGCGTTGAAGCCGATCTCGAACCCGGCCGACTTATAATCGGCGGGCACTTCTTCGGCCGCAGTGCCGTTGTCGGGCGAGGTGACCGACAGAGTGACCTTGTCGGTTTCCAGCGACATCTTGACCGCGCGGGTCTTTTCGGTGGCGATCGTCGCAACGCGGTCGACGCCTTCCCAGAAGCTTTTGGGATCGAGCTTCAGCAGCTTGTCGTTCCCGGTCGGGATCACGCGGCTGTAATCGGGAAAGGTCCCGTCGATCAACTTGCTGGTCAGCACCACGCCGTTTTCGCCGCCCAGCGTGAAGCGTACCTTGCTGGCCGAAAGGTCGATCAGGACGTTGGCATCCTGCGCTTCATCGAGCAGCTTGCGCAGCTCGGCCACGCATTTCCGCGGCACGATGACGTCGGGCATGCCGTCGGCCCCATCGGGTTTGGCAATCGTGAAGCGCGCCAGCCGGTGTCCGTCGGTCGCCGCGGCGCGCAGCTCGTCGTCGGTCACGTGGATGAAGATGCCGTTGAGGTAGTAACGCGTTTCCTCGGTGCTGATGGCAAAGCGGGTGCGGTCGATCAACTGCGCGAGTAGCGCCGCGCCAAGCTCGAAGCTGGTTGGCAGATCGCCTTCGACGATCATCGGGAAATCGTCGCGCGGCAGCGTCGGCAGGCTGAAGCGGCTGCGTCCGGCCTTGACCGCCATGCGGTTGTCCGCCGTTTCAAGGCTGACCTGGCTGCCATCGGGCAGCTTGCGGGCGATGTCGAACAGCAGGTGAGCCGAGACCGTGATCGCGCCCGGCACTTCGACCGAAACCGCGCTGAGGCTTTCCACCACCTGCAGGTCTAGGTCGGTCGCCATCACCTTGACCGTACCGTCCGACGAAGCCTCGATCAGGACGTTGGAAAGGATCGGGATGGTATTGCGCCGCTCGACAACGGACTGGACGTGCGACAGGCACTTCAAGAGCGTCGCGCGTTCGATTGTGGCCTTCATGGTCGGTCTCGTCCCCTGGTCGCCAACGCACGGCACCGGAATCGGCTCCGCGCGGTCAATTTGCGGACTACCTTCTCTAGCGCCGGGGGAATTTGCGGCAAGGCCAGCCGTGCCGTGAAAGGCACTAACTGGGGATAAATGCAGACAAATGGCGACCTGGAGAAGGACCGCCCGATGATCAGCGCATCATCGCCTGGTCGCGGTACATTTCGCTGCTGACGGTAATGTAGGCACCCATCATTCCGAGAGTGCCATCGGGCAGCTTTTCCACCGAAACGCCGGCCTTCGAAAGCTCGGCAACGAGCGTGTTGAATTGGGCTTCGGTCACCTGGTCAGGCGCGGGGTTGCGCTTGCCCGGACCGATTTCGAACACCCGCTCAAGCACTGCGACCGGCACTTTCAGCCCAACAAATCGGCGCAACAGCTCGTCGTGGCTGATCCTGGCAATGATGTACCGGGTGTAGGTGTCCTGCTGAGCTGCCGGGACTTTCTCGCGCGCGACACAGGTATCATTCACCTGCTTGATCGCCTGCGTCAGAGCCGGATTGGATTCCTGCCCTTCCTGAAAGGTCATCATTTCTTCCACCAGCTTAGCGCCGAGGTCGGCAGGCGCGACTCGCGCTGGGCAATTGGCCTGACCAAGGGTCATCGCCGCGGCGGGAAGTGCGGTAATTGCAGCAGCGGCTGCCGCCAGGAGAATTATCTTGCGCATATGGTGTGCCCCTCAGTCAAATCCAATCAGCCCAGCATCGCCATACCACCATTAACGTGGAGTGTCTGGCCGGTGATATAGCCCGCCTCGTTACTGGCGAGATAGGTTACGGCGGCGCCGATATCCTCACCCTCGCCCATCCGGCCCATCGGGATGCGCGCATTGAGCGCATCCTTTTGCGCGTCGGGCAGGACCTCGGTCATCGCGGTGCGGATGAAGCCCGGCGCGACACAATTGACCGTGATGCCGCGGCTGGCGACTTCCTGGCCCAATGATTTCGACATGCCGACCAGACCCGCCTTGGCCGCGGCATAGTTCACCTGCCCCGGATTACCGGTCGTCCCAACCACGCTGGTGATCGAGATGATCCGGCCATGGCGCGCCTTCATCATCGGCTTGCAGGCCGCACGCATCAGCCGGAACGCGGCTTCAAGGTTGACCCGGATGACGGCGTCCCATTCCTCGTCCTTCATCCGCATGGCGAGGTTATCGCGCGTGATCCCGGCGTTGTTGACCAGGATGTCGATCTTGCCGAACGTATCGACCGTGGCGGGGATCAGATGCTCGACCTGCTCGGTGTTCGACAGGTCGCAGGTGATCTCGACATGATCATGGCCATAGGTGTCGTTGAGCTCCTCGCGGAAGGCGCGCAGCTTGCCCGGATTGGTCCCCGACAGCGCTAGCCGCGCGCCCTGCTTCGCCAGGGCATGCGAAATGGCCGAACCGATCCCGCCGGCAGCGCCGGTAACGAGGGCAGTCTTTCCGGAGAGGTCGAACATGCGGTGTTCCATAATCAAAGCTCCTTCGCCAGCGCTTCGATGTCGTCCATCGAAATCACGCTGGTTACATTTACATCGCTGACGCAGCGCCCGATCATCGGGCCGAGCACCTTGCCACCGAATTCGACGAAGCGCTCCACCCCGGCATCCTTCATCGCGATCACGCTTTCACGCCAGCGCACCCGGCCGGTGACCTGCTCGACCAGCAGGCGCTGGATTTCGCCAGGGTCGCTCCCCGCGGCGGCGGTTACATTGGCGAAGACCGGCACGGTGAGCGGCCCCGGCGGCGTGGCAGCCAGAGCTTCGGCCATGGCATCGGCCGCAGGCTGCATCAGCTGGCAATGGAACGGCGCGGAGACCAATAGCAGCACGCCGCGCTTGATCTCGAAGTCTTTGACCATGGCCACCGCGCGCTCGATCGCGGCCTTGTGGCCTGAGAGGACTACCTGACCGGGATCGTTGTCATTGGCGACAGTGCAGACCGCTCCGTCAGCCGCCGCATCGGCAAGCGCCTGCGCCTTGACGAGATCGGCGCCGAGCAGCGCACACATCGCGCCCACGCCAACCGGCACTGCGGCCTGCATCGCCTGCCCGCGCAGCTTGAGTAGACGCGCCGTATCGGCCAGGCTGAATGCCCCGGCAGCACAAAGCGCGGTATATTCCCCCAGGCTGTGCCCGGCGACGAACTGCGCCTTGTCCGCGAGCGAAAAGTTACCTTCCTGCTCGAGTACACGCAGCACCGCTATGGCATTGGCCATGATCGCTGGCTGAGCGTTTTCCGTAAGGGTCAGCGCCTCGTCGGGGCCTTCGCGCATGATCGCGGAGAGCTTTTGCCCCAGCGCATCGTCAACCTCTTCAAAGACAGCGCGCGCGACCGCGCTGGCGGCGGCAAGATCTGCCCCCATGCCGACCTTCTGGCTGCCCTGCCCGGGAAAAACGAAAGCTCGCATCACTCCAACTCCTCTTCGGCCGCGCGCCTAATGGCTGGGGCGCAGGCGCTCAAGTCCCGAACGGCACAATCTTGTTGTCGATATCGTGGCCGATGTCGGCCCGGCCGAGATAGGGGATAGCGGCACGGGCGCACCAATGCCGGGCAATCTGTTCCGAGGATTGGCCAAATTCCACCTCGTTCTCGGGAACCGCGGTAACCCTTCCGAGCCGCAGCCCGGCGATGGCAGGGAGCGCGGCGGTGACATGGAAGAACAGCCGGTCAACCGCGTAATCATACTCGGCGACCTCCTCGACCAGCACTACATGACCGGTGAGGTCGGGCATTAGCGGCGTTCCGGTAAGCATCGCCAGCGTCGTCAGATTGAAGGCAATTTGCGGTCGGTGATCGAGGTCTGCTTCAAGCCCTGACCTATCCCCCGACAGCCATGCGAGCGTGCGCCGCACCGCCGCCTCGCCGCCCTCGCGGCGGATGTCGGTGGGCATCGGGGCGTGAACCTGCTTGCCCACATCACTCGCATAAAGCCCGCCCAGCAGCATGCCGCCGTCGGAATAGCCTAGGTAAGTCTTGTACCCGGCCGCACCATCCATCCGCGCAATCGCGTCCTCGGCGATCCGCGCCGCGCCAGCGCCGCCGCGCGCAAACCCCACCGCATCGAAGGTGGGGTCGTTGGCGCAGTCAAGCAAGGCGGCCAGCCGTTGCGCGTCGCTGCCGGCGAAATGACCGTCGCTGGCAAAGCACTGTTCGTGGAAGTGCAGCTCCAGTCCCGAGAATTCGGCGGCAAGCGCGCTCACGCGGGCTGCATCATCCCGGGTCAGCGAACGCGAGGGGGCGCAGATGGCGATTGCAGGCATGATGCTTCCTAACCCTGTTGCGCTGGCTGACAAGGCCGCATACCGGAATGGGCATGACTGACCTTACTTCGCATCCCTGGTTCTTCTGCGGCATCGGCGGTTCGGGCATGCTCCCGCTCGCGCTGATCCTGCGCGGCCAAAGTGCGCAGGTGGCCGGGTCCGACCGCAGCCGCGACCAGGGCCGCACGCCTGAAAAGTTCGACTGGCTGGAGAGCTTGGGGTTCGAGCTTTACCCGCAAGATGGCAGCGGGATCGTTTCACCAAAGCAGACGCTGGTCGCTTCAGCTGCGGTTGAGGACACGGTGCCCGAGGTGGTTCGCGCCGCGGAGCTCGGTTGCCCACGAATGTCGCGCGCCGA
This sequence comes from Novosphingobium sp., assembly GCA_031410955.1. Taxonomy (GTDB): domain Bacteria; phylum Pseudomonadota; class Alphaproteobacteria; order Sphingomonadales; family Sphingomonadaceae; genus Novosphingobium. Next base: position 27,483 of record JANOAD010000069.1, read on the forward strand.
GCTTCTGGCGAGGCTGTTCAACGCCAGCACGACCCGCATCGCAATTGGCGGCACCAGCGGTAAAAGCACGGTCACCGGCATGGTCGGCTGGATCATGGACCAGGCCGGGCGCGATCCGACGATCATGAACGGCGCGGTGATGAAGAACTACGTGCGCGACGATGCCCCATTCGCCAGCGCCCGAGTTGGCAGCGGCGAGGTGTTCGTGTCCGAAGTTGATGAAAGCGACGGCTCGATCGCGCTGTATCGCCCCAGCGTCGCGGTGCTGCTTAACGTCAGCCTCGATCACAAGAGCATGGAGGAATTGCGCGAGCTGTTCAGCGCTTTTCTCACCCGCGCCGATGTCGCGGCGATTAATCTCGACGATCCCGAAGTGGCGGCGCTAGCTCTTCTTGCCAAGACAGTGGTCAGCTTCGGGATCGAAAATGCCAAAGCCATGATTGGCGTCGTGCCGGGTTCGATTGTGGAAAGTTCAACTGGTCTTTCAGCGACGATCGAAGACCGCCGCGACGGCTCGCGCTACCCTCTCGTTCTGCTAGTCCCGGGCCGCCACAATCTTGCCAATGCGCTGGCCGCCTTGGCCGCCGCGAGCGCTGCCTCGGTTGCATTGAGCACCGCGGTGCAGGCGTTAGCCTTCTTCGCGGGCCTTTCGCGCCGCTTCGACATTGTCGGCACAAGCGGCTCAAACATCACGGTAATCGACGATTTCGGGCACAATCCGGACAAAGTCGCCGCGACGCTCAAAACGCTCAAGGCGCACGCCGGCCGGGTCATCGCGTTCTTCCAGCCGCACGGCTACGGCCCCTTGCGCCAGATGGGCGCTGAACTGGCCGAAACATTTACCCGCGAACTTGGCCCCGACGATGTGACGATCCTGTGCGACCCGGTCTATTTCGGCGGAACGGTCGATCGTTCGCAGGGCAGCGAGCGGATCGTCGAATTGATCGAGGCGGTGGGCGGCCGGGCTGAATACGTGCCGGACCGTAACGACTGCGCGGCGCGGATTGTCGCAATCGCCCGGCCCGGTGACCGCGTGGTGATCATGGGCGCGCGCGACGATACTCTATCGTTGTTTGCACGCAACTTGCTGGCCGCCTTGCCTTAACGCTTCGGCAAGGCCCATCTGTTAGCTCCCGACACACAATGCAGGGGAGCCAGACCATGGCAGTGAATAGCGGACCCACCCAGACTTTTGCCGAAGCCACCGGCCTATGGGACCGGGCGGTCGGCGCCACCAATTACGTGCTCGATCACTGGTGGGTCTGGCTCGTCCTGGGATTTGCCCTGTGGCTGTTCCTCAAGGCGCGCGCGCAGCACCAGTTGCTTGGCGAACTCGATGAACGCTGCTCGGCCGCGCAGGGCGACATCGATGCCTTGCTGACCGAACGCCACGCGCTGATCGGTAACCTCGCCGAGACGGTCAAGGGCTTCGCGGGCCAGGAGCACAAAGTTCTGAAGGACGTGATCGACGCCCGCGCCCGGGCGACTTCGGCCACCGGCAATTCCAAGGCCGATGCCGAGGCCGCGGTCAGCGCTTCGCTCGCCAATCTCTGGTCGATCACCGAGAACTATCCTGAACTCGCCAGCTCTGACCACTTCCGCGAACTGCGCGGCGAACTGGTGCGGATGGAAGACCGGATCAACGCCTCGCGCCGGTTCTACAACCTGTCGGTCGAGGAGCTGAACGGCGTGCGCCGCGCCTTCCCATACAACCTGCTCGATTCGATCGCCAAGACTGGCGATCACGAGAAGTACACCCTGGGTGACAGGCGCGCACAGTTTGATGAGCCGGTGAAGGTCAGCT
>JANOAD010000070.1:0-9315 GCA_031410955.1 Novosphingobium sp.
GCATTGCCCTTCAAGCGCACGCGCCTGCGCGGCCAGGCGGACGCGCCAGTAGCCGTGCAGGCTGTCGGTGCACGACGGCACCAGCAGCAGCTGCGCGCCCGCTTCGATCTGGGCACGGGCGAGCAGCGGGAATTCGCTGTCGTAGCAGATCAGCACGCCGATCCGGCCCAGCGCCGTGTCGAACACGCGCAAAGGTCCGCCTGCGGCAACACCCCATTGCTCGCGTTCGAAGCGGGTCATGATCAGCTTGTCCTGCACGCCGATCTTGCCGCCGGGCGCAAACAGCCGGGCGCGGTTGACGAAGCTGCCGTCAGCGCGGCGGTATGGCCCGCTGCCGGCCAGGATGTGCATGTCGAACCGGGCGGCGAGCGCGGCATGGAGGCAATCGACCTGCGGCAGAAGCGCCGCGACCGACGCCAGCGATCCGGCCAGATCGCCCATCGTGGCGGGGTCGAACGCGGCGAGTTCCATTGCGCCGTATTCGGGAAAGACCGCGAGTTTCGCACCGCATGCGGCGGCTTCGCTGATCCAGCGTTCGAGCTTGGCGGCGTAGCTATCCCAGCTGGTCAGGTGCTCGACCGGGTATTGAGCGACGGCAGCGGTGAAAGTCATAGCATGCGCAGCCAGTATTGCATCGGCTTCAGACTTTCGCTGTCCTCGCCATGTTCCTTCCACGCAAGCTCGGTGACAAAACCCGGCAAGGGGGCATAGCCGCGCTTGCGCCAGAAGCCGTCGAGCGGGACATAGTCGGCGGGCCTGGCGGGGTGCTGTTCGGGCCTGATCACAGCCGCGAAGTGCGCCACCGTGGCCCCGCAGCTGCGCGCGTGTGCCTCGCGGTGATCGAAGAAGGCATGGCCGATGCCGTGGCCGCGGCACTCGGGCAGCAGGACGCTTTCGCCGAAGTAGAACAGGCTGGCGGTGTCGATCCCGCGTTCCTCGAACGGCGCCCGGAACTCGGGCTTGTTCGCATCCATTGGCGATGCGGTTGCCGCGCCGACGATTCGCTCGCCATCGAAAGCGGCGACCAGCACCGCATCGGGCGCGGCGACGAATTCGCGCAAGTAGTCCGCTTCGTAGGCTGCATGCCCGTCATAAAGATACGGATAGGCGGCGAAGACCGCGATCCGCAGCCGGGCGAGGTCATCGAGCGCCGCTTCGATCTCGCCGCCAGTGAGCGGACGGACTTCGACGCTCATCCGCCGACCTGCGCGGTCCAGTCGGCCAGGTTGTAATAGACGCTGACCCGCGTGATTGCGCCGCCCGCCAGATCGAAAAACGCGCCCGCCGGGAGCACGTAGGTTTGCCCCTGCGCGGCGGGCAGGCCTTCATCGGTGGCAAGGTACTTGCCGTGGACCACGAATTCGGCGCTGGCACGCGTGCCGTCATCGTTCGCCATCAGGACCACATCGGCGAGCTGTTCGCTGTAGCAGCGGTCCATGTGAGCGAGGAATTCGGCAAAGGCCGCCTTGCCGGTCTGGCGCGAACCCTGGTTGATGTCGTGCGCGACATCGCCCGACAGGCAGTCGAGCATGCCCTGGTTATCGCTGCGGTTGAAGGCATCGTAATAGCGCGTCAGCAGCGCGATGGCGTCAAGGCGGGTCAACTTTTCTGATTTTCTTTTGGTGGCAGGAGTGGCGCCAGCCGCTCCACCGCAGCGCGCGCAATCGGGTTGAGCGCAGCTTGATCACTGGCGAGGATGGCGGATTTCATCCGCGGGTCCCAAAAGTCGGTGAGGTGCTGCGCGGTGGCGGCGATGGCCGCGTCGTCGCCGCCGGCGGCGAGGTTGCGGGCGATCTGGTTGGCCATGTAGTGCAAGTGGGCGATGTCCATCGCGTTATTCGGCCGGCTCGGCCGGGACCGCGATGCGGCGGCTCTTCGCGGACCACGAGGCATAGCTTTCCTGCCAGTCGGTCGGCCCGTTCGAAGCCGTGACCTGGACCGCGGTCACCTTGTACTCGGGGCAATTGGTCGCCCAGTCGGAATATTCGGTGGTGACGACATTGGCCTGCGTCGCGGGGTGGTGGAAGGTCGTGTAGACCACCCCCGGGGCAACCCGGTCGGTCACCGTCAGGCGCAGCGTGGTCTCGCCGGTGCGGCTCGCCAGACGGACCCAGTCGCCATCGTTCAGCCCGCGATTTTCAGTGTCGGTCGGATGCATCTCAAGCAGGTCTTCGCCGTGCCACACCGTGTTTTCGGTGCGCCGGGTCTGCGCGCCGACATTGTACTGGCTGAGGATGCGGCCCGTGGTCAGCAGCAGCGGATAGCGCGGGCCGGTTTTCTCGTCGGTCGGGACGTAATCTGTGACCACGAACTTGCCTTTACCGCGCACGAAGCCATCGACGTGCATGATCGGCGATCCGTCCGGGTGCGCCGCATTGACCGGCCATTGCAGCGATCCCGCCTCGTCGAGCCGGGCATGGCTGACCCCGGCAAAGCTCGGCGTGAGCCGGGCAACCTCGTCCATGATCTCGCCCGAAGAGGCATAGTTCCAGTCGAGGCCCATGGCATTGGCGAGCGCCTGGGTGACTTGCCAGTCCTCCATGCCCTCACCGTCGGGGCCGTTGGCGGGTTCCATCACCTTGCGCACCATCTGGATGCGGCGTTCGGCGTTGGTGAAGGTCCCGGTCTTTTCGAGGAAGGTCGATCCGGGCAGGAACACGTGGGCGTAATCGGCGGTCTCGTTGAGAAACAGGTCGTGGACCACCACCAGTTCCATCGCCTTGAGGCCTGCGGCGACGTGATGCGTATTGGGGTCGGACTGAAGGATATCCTCGCCCTGAATGTAAAGCGCGCGGAAAGAACCATCGAGCGCGGCATCGAGCATGTTGGGGATGCGCAGGCCCGGTTCGGGATCGAGCGCAACCTGCCAGTCAGCCTCGAACAGGGCCCGTGCCGCGCCGTCGGAAATATGGCGATAGCCCGACAGCTCGTGCGGGAAACTGCCCATGTCGCAGGCACCCTGGACGTTGTTCTGGCCGCGCAGCGGATTCACCCCGACCCCGCGCCGGCCGATGTTCCCGGTGACCATGGCGAGGTTGGCGATCGCCATCACGGTCGAGCTGCCCTGGCTGTGTTCGGTCACGCCCAGCCCGTAATAAATCGCAGCGTTGCCGCCGGTGGCAAACAGCCGGGCCGCCGCGCGCAGTTCGTCCGCCGGGACGCGGGTTACGGCTTCGAGCATTTCGGGGCTGTGGCGATCTTCCGCAACGAAGTGCGCCCAGTCCTGATACTCGTCCCAGTCACAGCGCTCACGGATGAACACTTCGTCGGCGAGGCCCTCGGTGACGATGACGTGCGCCATCGCGGTCAGTACCGCGACATTGGTGCCTGGCTGGAGCGGCAGGTGATGCGCCGCTTCGACATGCGGCATCCGCACCAGGTCGATCCGGCGCGGGTCGATCACGATCAGCTTGGCGCCCGCGCGCAGCCGCCGCTTCATTTGGCTGGCAAAGACGGGGTGAGCGTCGGTCGGGTTGGCCCCGATCACCAGGATCACGTCGCTCTGTTCGACCGAATCGAAGTCCTGCGTGCCTGCACTGGTCCCGAACGTGGTCTTGAGGCCGTATCCGGTCGGCGAATGACAGACCCGCGCGCAGGTATCGACATTGTTCGAGCCGAACCCGGCGCGGACCAGCTTCTGGACCAGGAAGGTTTCCTCGTTTGTGCAGCGGCTTGACGTGATCCCGCCCAGCGCCCGCGCGCCGTACTGCGTCTTGATTGCATTCAGCCGGGCGGCGGTGAAGGAAAGCGCCTCGTTCCATGATACTTCGCGCCACGGCTGGTCGATGCTGTCGCGGATCATCGGTTGGCGGACGCGGTCCTGGTGCTGGGCATAGCCCCAGGCGAACCGCCCCTTGACGCAGGAATGGCCGTGATTGGCCTTGCCGTCCTTCCACGGCACCATCCGCACCAGTTGCTCGCCGCGCATCTCGGCGCGGAAGGTGCAGCCGACCCCGCAATAGGCGCAGGTGGTGATGACCGATCGCTCGGGCTTGCCGATGTCCTTGACCGACTTTTCCTGCAACGTCGCGGTCGGGCAGGCCTGCACGCAGGCGCCGCAGCTGACGCATTCGGACGACATGAAATCATCGCCCGCCTGACCGGCGCTGACCTTGGTGGCAAAGCCGCGCCCGTCGATGGTCAGCGCGAAAGTACCCTGCACCTCATCGCAAGCGCGCACGCAGCGCGAACAGGCGATGCATTTGCTGGGGTCAAAATCGAAGTAGGGGTTCGAGCTGTCGGTCTCGAGGCCCAAGTGATTGTCACCGGCATAGCCATAACGCACATCACGCAGGCCGACGGCGGCGGCCTGGTCCTGCAGCTCGCAATCGTTGTTGGCGCTGCAGGTCAGGCAATCGAGCGGGTGGTCGGAAATGTAGAGCTCCATCACCCCCTTGCGCAGCTTTTGCAGCCGCGGGGTCTGGGTGTGCACAACCATCCCTTCGGCCGCAGGCGTGGTGCAGCTGGCGGGGGTGCCGCGCATGCCATCGACCTCGACCAGGCACAGCCGGCACGAGCCGAACGCAGCCAAGTTGTCGCTGGCACACAGCTTGGGGATCGATCCGCCGCATTCGGCCGCGGCGCGCATCACGCTGGTCCCGGCCGGCACGGTGACCGGGCGGCCGTCGATGGTCAGCGAAACGCTGGTATCGGCATGGACTTCGGGGGTGCCGAAATCGCTTTGACGCTCATAGCCCATCGCGGTGTTCCTGTGCCTGGAGGTCGGCTGGCGTGTTGATGTTAGCAGGTTCTGCGGCAAGTTTCACCGCCCGCGCGCCGATCGCCGTGGCGAAGGCGCGCATCGAGTGACGACCATCGCGTTCCAGCAGCGCGTCGAGTGTGGCCGAGGCTTGGGCAGGCCACAATCCGATGACCGGCTGACCTTCTACGTAGGCCGGAGCGGGACCGAGCAATTCAAGCAGGTTTTCGGGCAAGCACACCGAATCGACCCCGCAGCTCAGGACCTGATCATAGCCTTCGTCGCGCGCGTAGTGCAGCGCAGCGGCCAGCCCGGCCAGCGGTCCCATGCCGCTGCGGGGCCAATCGGGCAGGGTCGGGGCGGGGGCAGTTTCGCGTCCCGCCACCACGACATGCTCGCACCATCCGGACAGCGCATCGACCGCGCGGGCGATGAGCGTGCGGCCATCGAGCTCGGCCAGCGCCTTGTCGCTGCCAAATCGTGACGATTGCCCACCGGCAAGGACGACACCGAGAATCATGCTGGGCTGGCCTTTCGCGTGGCCTTCGACAAGCTCAGGCTGAGCGGACTTTGGAAAAAGTCCCGCATCCCACACCCGCTCAGGCTGAGCCTGTCGAAGCCCCCGCGCAGCCTCACGAAAAATCCTCCGGCCAATGTTTGAGCGCGCTCAGCACCGGATAGGGCGTGAACCCGCCCAGCGCGCACAGCGAGCCGAATTTCATCGTCTCACACAGGTCTTCAAGCAGTTGCAGGTCCGCCTCGCGGGCGGGCGCCTGCTTGGCGGCGTTGTGCATCTGCGGCAGGCGCGAAACAGAGTCCGGCGCAGCTGGCCCTTGTCCCCGGATCCGGTCGATCAGCTCGACCCCGCGGACCGAGCCGATGCGGCACGGGGTGCATTTGCCGCAGCTTTCCGCCGCACAGAATTCCATCGCGAACCGTGCCATATGGCCCATGTCGGCGGTATCATCGAACACCACGATTCCGCCGTGTCCGATCAGCGCATCGGCAACAGTGTAAGCCTCGTAATCGAACGGAATATCGAACTGGTCGGGGTGGAGGTAGGCCCCCAGCGGCCCGCCGACCTGTACCGCCTTGACCGGGCGGCCCGATGCAGTGCCGCCGCCAATATCGTGGACCAGCTCGTTCAACGTTATGCCAAAGGCTGTCTCGTACAAGCCGCCGTGCTTGATATTGCCAGCGAGCTGGATCGGCATGGTGCCCTTCGAGCGGGCGACCCCGTGACTGTCGTACAGCGCGGCACCGCCCTCGATCAGGATGTGCGGGATGGCGGCGAAAGTCAGCACGTTGTTGACCACCGTCGGGCAGCCGAACAGGCCTTCGAGCGCGGGTAGCGGCGGCTTGGCGCGGACTTCGCCGCGCTTGCCCTCGATCGAGTTGAGCAGCGAGGTTTCCTCCCCGCAGACATAGGCCCCGGCACCGACCCGGACTTCGATCTCGAACGGGGCGATCTGCGCTGCGGCCAGCTTGACGGCGGAATTGAGCTTGAGAATCGCATGCGGATATTCGCTTCGCACGTAGATATAGCCGCGGTCCGCGCCGACGGCATGGGCGGCGATTGTCATACCCTCGATCAGCTGGAACGGATCGCCCTCCATCAGCATCCGATCGGCAAAGGTCCCGCTGTCGCCTTCGTCGGCGTTGCACACGATATATTTCCGCGCGCCCAGGGCATTGGCGACGGTCTGCCACTTGATCCCCGCCGGAAAGCCCGCCCCGCCGCGCCCGCGCAGACCCGAGCCAGTGACTTCGCCGATCAGCACCTCGGGCGCCAGCGAGCGGGCACGGGTCAGGCCGGCCCAACCGCCGGTCGCGGCATAGTCCTCTAGGCTCAGCGGACGAGTCTTGCCCGCGCGCGCAAACGTCAGGCGCTGCTGGCGGGCAATGAACGGATGCGCGGAAATCTTGCCGATGCACTTGGTGGAACTGCCCGCCAAAATTGCTTCGACATCGGCTGCGCTCGCCGGGCCGAACCCGACCCCATCGATCTCCACCAGCGGTTCGAGCCAGTGCATGCCCCAGCTGGAAACGCGCTCGACGCTCGCTCCCGCTGCGGTGAATGCAGCGGCCAGTTCGTCCGCGCCGCACGCCAAAGCGACCGCGTCGTCAGAGATACGCACCGTGGTCATGCCGATTGCACCAGCTTGACCAGCGCGGCGGAATCGAGCCGGGCGTGGACCCGCGCGCCGACCCGCGCCGCAGGGCCGACGCTGCACAGGCCAAGGCAATAGACCGTCTTGAGGTTCACCCGCGTTCCCGCTGCTTCCTCCGCCGCCGGCACCAGCGCCTCGACCCCGCGCGCCTGGCAGGCTTCGGCGCGGCACAGCTCGACGCAGGGACGGGGATCGCGGGCGGCGGTGAAATCATGGTAGAAGCTGACCACGCCGTGCACCTCGGCGCGGCTCAGATTGAGCGCGTGCGCGGTCTGCGCTTCGGCCTCGGCATCGATGCAACCGAATTCAGCTTGCACGGCGTGCAGGATCGGCAGCAACGGGCCTGCGGTGCCTCGAAAGGCCGCAAAGATTGCCTCGAGCTGCACTTCCCTGTTCATCCGTTCAGCCTCGCCGCATGCCACGCGACATGTTCGGCCATGAAGGTGGAGATGAAATAGTACGAATGGTCGTAGCCCGGCTGCATCCGGATCGTCGCCGGGATCCCGGCCTTGCGGCAAGCCAATGCGAGGAGGCCGGGCTTCAATTGCTCGTGCAGGAAATTGTCGGCCTCGCCCTGGTCGACCAGCAGCGCGGGCAGACGGGCACCGTCTTCGATTAGCGCGCAGGCGTCGTACTCGCGCCACGCGTTCTTGTCCTCGCCCAGATAGCCGCCCAGCGCTTTCTCGCCCCACGGGCAATTGAGCGGGCTGACAATCGGCGCGAAGGCGCTGACCGAACGGAAGGTTTCAGGATGACGCAAGGCCACGGTCAGCGCGCCGTGCCCGCCCATCGAATGCCCGGTGATCCCTTGCCGGGCCATATCGGCGGGAAACTCGGCGGCGATCAGCGCAGGCAGTTCCTGCTCGACGTAGCTGCGCATCCGGAAATGTTTCGACCACGGCTCCTGCGTCGCGTCGACATAGAACCCTGCGCCTTTGCCGAAATCATAATCGCTGTTGTCCGCAACATCGTCGCCGCGCGGGCTGGTGTCGGGGGCGACGAAAATGATGCCGTGCTGCGCGCAGGCGGCGCGGTATTCGCCCTTTTCGGTGACGTTGGCATGGGTGCAGGTCAGGCCAGAGAGGAACCACAGCACCGGCAGTTTTGCCCCCGGCGCGTGATCGGGGACGAAGACCGAAAAGGTCATGGCGGTGCCGCTTGCGCTCGACTGGTGGGTATAGACCCCTTGGGTGCCACCGTGGGCGCGGTTGCTGCTGACCTGTTCCATCACTTGATCCGGTGAAAACCGCAGAGCTTGTTTCCCGCAGGATCGCGCAGGTACGCAAGATAGAGTACGCGCCCGTCGGGCGGACGCCGCTCACCGGGCGGGTCCTCGATGGTCGTTCCACCGTTGGCCAGCCCGGCCGCATGCCAGGCGTCGACTTCTGCGGGAGATGCAGCCAGAAGACCAAGCGTCCCGCCATTCGCACCGTGCGCAGGTTCGCCGTTGAGCGGCGTGCGGATCACCAGGCGGCCTCCGCCGTACATGTAGACCAGCCGTCCCTGAATATCGATTTCACCCGCCGGAACGCCAAGTGCGCCAAGCGTGGCATCATAGAAGCGTTTGGCGGCAGCAACGTCATCGGTGCCAAGCGTTACGTGGCTGAACATGGTCAGAACACCACCACGCTGCGGATGCTTTCGCCGGCGTGCATCAGTTCGAACGCCTTGTTGATCTCTTCCAACCCCATGACGTGCGTGATCATCGGATCGATCTCGATCTTGCCGGTCATGTACATGTCGACGATCTTGGGAACATCGGTGCGGCCCTTGGCCCCGCCGAACGCGGTGCCGCGCCAGTTGCGCCCGGTGACCAACTGGAACGGCCGCGTGGCGATCTCCTTGCCCGCTTCGGCCACCCCGATGATGATCGAGGTGCCCCAGCCGCGGTGGCAGGCCTCCAATGCGGTGCGCATCACCTCGGTGTTGCCCGTGGCATCGAAGGTGTAGTCCGCTCCGCCATCGGTCAGCTCGACCACCTTGGCCACCACCTCCTCGCGGCTCATGCCTTTGGAATTGAGGAAGTGGGTCATGCCGAAGCGCTTGCCCCATTCCTCGCGCGCGGGGTTGATGTCGACCCCGATGATCCTGCCCGCACCGGCCAGCCGCGCGCCCTGGATCACGTTGAGGCCGATCCCGCCGAGCCCGAACACCACCACATTGTCGCCGACCTGGACCTTGGCGGTGTTGATCACCGCGCCGACCCCGGTGGTGACCCCGCAGCCGATGTAGCAGCTCGACTGGAACGGCGCGTCCTCGCGGATCTTGGCCACCGCGATTTCGGGCAGCACGGTGAAGTTGGAGAAAGTCGAACAGCCCATGTAGTGGTAGATGGTCTCGCCCTTGTAGCTGAACCGGCTGGTCCCGTCGGGCATCAAGCCCTTGCCCTGCGTCGCGCGGATCGCGGTGCACAGGTTGGTCTTGCCCGAAAGGCACGACTTACAC
>JANOAD010000071.1:0-6438 GCA_031410955.1 Novosphingobium sp.
ACCCGGGACCGGTGGCCGGATTGAACTGCGGTCGCGCTGAACAGGCCAGCGGTCCCGGGTCAAGCCCGGGACGACGCCTTACTCCGCCGCCTCGTTGAGCCGTTCGCGCTCGCTCTGCTGGCGCGCCCACATTTCCGCATAGAGCCCATCGCGGCGCAGCAGGTCGTGGTGGGTGCCTTGCTCGGCCAGCCGCCCCTGATCGAGAACGAGGATATTGTCGGCATCGGCAATCGTCGAGAGCCGGTGCGCGATCGAGAGTGAGGTGCGGCCTTCGGCGACGTTGTGCAGCGTGGCGAGGATGTCCTGTTCGGTGCGGGTATCCAGCGCCGAGGTCGCCTCGTCGAGCAGCAGGATCGGAGGGTTCTTCACCAAGGTGCGGGCAATCGCCACGCGCTGCTTCTCGCCGCCGGACAGCTTGAGCCCGCGTTCACCGACTTCCGTATCGAAGCCCTGCGGCAGCCGTTCGATCAGCGGCAGCAATGCCGCGCCGCGCGCTGCTGCTTCGATATCGGCGGGGCCGGAACCGTCACAGCCATAGGCGATGTTGTAGCCGATCGATTCGTTGAACAGCACCGAATCCTGCGGGACGATGCCAAGTGCGGCGCGCAGGCTTTCCTGCGTGACTTGCCTAATGTCCTGCCCGTCGATCAGAATGCGGCCTGACCACGGATCGTAGAAGCGGAACACCAGCCGCGCGATCGTGGACTTGCCCGCGCCTGAAGGCCCTACGATGGCGACCTGCGATCCGGCGGCGACCTCGAACGAGAGCCCATGAAGGATCGTGCGGTCCTTTTCATAGCCGAACACGACATTGTCGAAGGTCAGGCTGGGCCGGCCGATCAGCAGCGCCGGAGCACCGGGGGCGTCGCGCACTTCGATGTCGGTGTCGATCAGCTTGAACATCGCCGCCATGTCGATCAGCCCCTGCCGGATCGTGCGATAGACCATGCCGAGCATGTCGAGCGGGCGGAACAGCTGGGTGAGATAGGTCTGGACGAAGACCAGCTGGCCGGCGGTGTACTTGCCCTGGGCCCAGCCCCAGACGGTATAGGCCAGCGCGCCAGCCATCAGCAGGTTGACCACCAGAGCTTGCGCCATGTTGAGCAGGCCAAGGCTGTTTTCGCTCTTCACCGCGGCGATGGCATAGGCGGTGGTCGCCTGCGAATAGCGGGCCTCTTCGCGTTTCTCGGCGCCGAAGTACTTCACCGTCTCGTAATTGAGCAGCGAATCGACCGCGCGGGCGAGGGCCTGCCCGTCGAGCCGGTTCATCTGTTCACGCAGCTTGGTACGCCATTCGGTGATCGTGCGCGTCACCCATATATAGGCGACCACGGCAGCGCCGGTCGCGGCGACGAGGCCCCAGCCGAAGTTGATCTGGAAGATCACCGCAACCACGATCAGCTGCAGCACGGTTGGCGCGATGTTGAACAACATGAAATAGAGCATCGTATCGATGCTCTTGGTTCCGCGTTCGATCACCTTGGTCACCTCGCCGGTGCGGCGGGCGAGGTGGAAGCGCAGCGAAAGCTTGTGGAGCTGGCCGAAGACATTCTCCGCCAGCGCGCGAGTGGCGTCCTGCCCGACCCGCTCGAAAACGATATTGCGCAGGTTATCGAAGATCACCCCGCCCAGCCGGCCTGCAGCATAGGCTATGACATAGAGCATCGCGAACTGCGCCACGCGCGGCCCGGTCATGCCCATGGCGTCGACCGCCCACTTGAGCGGGTAAGGCAGGGTCAGCTGTATTGCGGTCGACAGCGCGATGAGCAGCACCGCGATCGACACGCGCATCCGCAGCGGGTGATTGTCCTTTGGCCACAGATAGGGAAGGAAACGCGCGAGCGTTCCCCATCCATCGTGGCGAGCGTCGGCGGTATCCGTGTTGGGGCGTTCTGGCGGCATGGCCCGCTATGTAGGGATCAAACGCCAAAGCGAAAGCGCAATCAGTTGGGCAGGCGGTCCAGCTTGCTTTCGCGCTCAACCCCGAAATAGGCCGGATCGCCCGCATCCGGCAGGTCGAACAGCACCTTGCGCGCCTTGAAATCGATCGCGACGCGCGGGAACACCCGCATTTCGCGCATGCCCAGCAGGACCGCCGGCTTCTTGTCGAGCCCGAGATGGACGAAAGTCGGCGAATCGGAATAAGCGATCGTCGGCCGGGTGATCGAGACCCCCTGCATATCGAGCCGCCGCCCATAGGCAACATCGGCCATCATCGTCTGGCCGGTGACCGAATGGAGCAGCGTCTGCTCGATCGCCACGCCGCGCTTGCCCATCGCCAATTGTAGCGCCCGGTTGCCGAGGGTGGTATCAGATCCGGTGTCGATCACCACGTCGACGCGGATGCCGTCGATCTTGGCATCGGTCATGATCAACTGGCCGGACCTCTTGCGCGCGGTCACGACAATCTCGAATCCCACGTTGCCGCCGAGCGTGCGGGCATCGTTGACTGCCATGAAGCCCTTGCGGAAATCCAGCAGGATGCGCTGGTCCTGCAGGCTGTCGATACCAAGAATGCCCTCGGCGCCAATATTTGCGCGTTCAAGCACTGGCGCGATCAGCCCGTAATAGGAGCGGCGGCCGAGCATGACCTCTTCAATTTCTACCGTGTCGACCTTTTGCGTGCCGGCAACGCCGATCAGCGTGGCGCGGGCATTGGGTACCAGCGCCAACTTTGCCACCAGCGATGAACTGATCACCGTGTTCTGCGATCCGGTATCAACAAGGAAGCGGAAGGGGCCGTGATCGCCCAGCTTGACCGGGACCGTCAGGCGCGATGCTGAGTTGTTGAGATCGACAACATCGGTTTCCGATGCTTCCCCCGCCGCGGACTGCGCCGCGTGGACCGAGGGCAGGGACATGGCGAGCAGCAGGCCGGTCGCGATTGGATGCATGGCATTTCTCCCGTCGCGCAAATTACCACGCGCGCGGGGGTGTGGCCATGCCGTTCAGCGGGCGAACTTGGCGATCAGTCGAAAGCGCCCGATCAGGGGAAGATGTGCCGCCATGCCGACAAGGTCGTCGAGCGCCGGGTGCTTCAAGGCGAACAATGCCAGCAGCCAGAGCACCACGCCCGCACCGGATGCCATGGCCAGGGTGAAGAAGCCGATCTCGGACGGCGAAACCAAAAAGATATAGGTCAGAGCAAGCGGCACCAGCGCGGCCAGCGTCGCCAGCGCCGAACGCATATAGATGCCGATCAGCGCGCGCAGGTCGAACGCGATCAGACGGTGGAGGAACCGCGCATATAACAATAGCCAGCCGCAAGCGTAGACCAGGCGTGATGCGGCAGCGCCCTCGACGCCCCAGCGGCTGCCGAAGATCAGCAGCGTGACGGCAAGGATCGTGTCGAGCATGTTGACCCGGATCAGTTGATTGAGCTTGCCCGCTAGAATCGGCAGGTCGGTATGCAGCGGCAGGGACACCAGCAAGATCTCGCTCAGCGCAATCATCGCCAGCAATGGGGCCACGCCGATCCACGCTTCACCATAGAGTATACGCACGACCGGCTCGGCAGCGAGCGCGAGGCCCGCCATGCCCGGCCAGACCACTGCCGAATAGCCGGCGCAGACCCGCAGGTAGGCCGGGCCCATCGGCTCGCCGCGATCACGGATGCGCGCAAAGGCAGGGTAGAACACCGAACCGATGGCCCCGGCGATGAGCATACGGAACTGGTCGGCCAGACTCGCCGCGCGGCTATAGAGTCCGACCGCGAGCAGGCCGAGCGCCTTGCCGACGATCAGGTCGGGCGAGCGCGATCCTGCTGCGCCGACGGCATATAAAGTAGTCAGGCGCGACCCTGTCGAAACGATGGGGCCCAGTCCGCGCAGGCTCAGCGGCCACGGGAATGCCGGCCTCAGGAACTGCGCGATAACCCCGCGCGTGATCCCGAAGGCCAATGTGCCCCATGCCAGCGCAAAGGCGGAAAAGCCCGCAGCCGCGCAGGCGAGCGATACGGCCCCTTGCGCCAGCGCCGCGCCGACATTGATCGTGAAGTGGTTCTTGAACGACATCGTCCGCCCCAGCAGCGCCATCGGCACCACGGCAAAGGGGATGAACAGGTAGCTAGAAGCGATGATCAGCATGATCGGCAGCAGGTCGGGCTGATGATAAGTCTGCGCCATAGGCCAGGCAGCAGCGGCGATCAGCCCGGCGACAAACAGCGAGAAGGCGTGCGCCACCGACGAGCACCGCGCGATCTCGGCCTTGTCGATACGCGGCAGGCCCGAGATATAGCGAGACAGCCCGAAGTCCTGCAGCACCGAAGCAAGCAGAGCAGCGGCCATGGCGATCGAGAAAAGTCCGACTTCGGCCGGGCTCAGGAACAAGCGCGAAATGATCACTGAGGTGACGAACTGAATGGCGAAGGACAGGTACTGCCCGCCCATCGCCCAAACCGCCGCGCCGCGCACGGTCATTGTGGCGGGTTCGCGGCCGCCGTCGTCAAGGTCTGTCAGGGACCGGGAGGGATCGCTCATTGTCACCCGACCAGCAAGGTAGAGGACAGGGTCGAGGCGAGCTTCATGGCGCGGCTGGCCTCACCCATGCGGATCAGGCGCAGCACGGTGCGCCACATGCCGTCGCGCACACCGCCATCGCGCAGGTGTTCAAGGATAAGGTCAAAGCCTCGACCGCGCAGGCCGTCGCTTGAATAGAGCAGGCCCGGAGCAACCTCAGCCCGCACCGCACGGCTCACGCCCTCGCGCGCGAAGAGAGTGTCGAAAGCTTCGAGCGGCGGCAGATGCTCAAGCGCCGCGGTTGGGTCGGGGCGTCCGGCAAGGCGCTCCTTGTAGGCAAGCTTGGCAACGGCGGCGCCAATCTGCTGTTCGGTTGCGTGGCGGCTCGACACCTGGTCCGCATAGTGGCGATACTTCACCAACTGCTCCGGCAGGCTGGCGATCCGGGTGACCGACGCGAGCCGCAGCCACAGGTCAAGATCTTCGCAATGCTTGAAGGCGGCATGATAACCGCCGACCGACAAGACGAGGTCGCGTCGGAACATGACCGCCGGGTGGCATAACAGTGGTCGGCCCAGTTCGATCGCGGCAAGGAACCCTTCGTGATCAGTCGGGTGGCGGTGCGTGCTGGCGGCAGGCCAGGGGCGTCCATTCTCGTCGATGTCCTCGCACCACGATCCGATGACACCATATTCCGGATGGGCGCCAAGAAACTCAGCCTGGCGGGCGAAGCGCTGCGGCAGGCAGATATCGTCCGCATCCATGCGCGCAACGAGCAGGGCGCGGGATTCGGCTACCAACTGGTTGAGACTGGCGATCAAGCCGCGGTTCTCTCGAATTATCGGGCGCACGCGGGAATCGCGGCTCGCATGATTCTCTACGATGGCGCGGGTCGAATCGCGCGAACCATCATCGAGAATCAGCAGCTCAAAGTCGGTAAATGTCTGCGCGAGTACGCTGGCGATGGCCTCCTCAAGGAAGCGCTCACCGTTATATACGCTCATCGCAACAGAGATTGCGGGGGTGTTCATTCAGTCGGAAGTCCCAGAAAACCATACGTTTTGGACGCTGCGCCCTGGAAGACGCACTAGGACAACGAGGTAAATAAACCGTGAGGGATCAAAGACTCGCGCACCGAGGCATTTGGGCCATCTTGGCCAAGCAAATCACGCGAAATGCGCTTCATGCAGAAAAAATGACGAAATAATCCATTGTAAACAAACGCTTTTCATAATCAGCGCAACAAAATTGCAAAAAGTGTTTGACCGAATCACAGGTCGACCTTAGAGGCCTGTTCACCGGACGGGAACGCCGCTTCAAACGGCTCGAACGCCCCGGTCGCCAACATAGACGGACACCAAGTCCCCCGAAGTAAAAACCGGGGAACGAGGGTTGTCCGCCTGATTTTGTCCGTTCGACGGTCAAGTTCGGGTGCATCTAGGTTAGCGGCTCTTTGACATTGTTGGTTTTAGATGAAGGGACATGTGGGCGACGGCGCTCGGTCCGGGGGTTTTAAGGCTCCGGATACCGAGTTAAATTTAAGCCGTTACCAATAACATATGTCCTTCGTATCCATTACGTTTGACAAATGCAGGTATCGGCTCCTTGAAGCTCATTCCTGTCGGTCTGCGAACCCTCGGCCTTGTGCTGAAGATCGTGCCGATTTGAATGTGACACAAACTTGAGAGTTTGATCCTGGCTCAGAACGAACGCTGGCGGCATGCCTAACACATGCAAGTCGAACGAGACCTTCGGGTCTAGTGGCGCACGGGTGCGTAACGCGTGGGAATCTGCCCCTTGGTTCGGAATAACAGTTAGAAATGACTGCTAATACCGGATGATGACTTCGGTCCAAAGATTTATCGCCAAGGGATGAGCCCGCGTAAGATTAGGTAGTTGGTGGGGTAAAGGCCTACCAAGCCGACGATCTTTAGCTGGTCTGAGAGGATGATCAGCCACACTGGGACTGAGACACGGCCCA
>JANOAD010000072.1:0-13310 GCA_031410955.1 Novosphingobium sp.
CCGCGCCGTTCAGGCTAGGGCTGGCGAACACGCGCTCGATGGTGAGCTGGGTTGCGGCCTGTGCGGGGGCGGTCACGGGCGGCGCATCGGCATGGGCTGGCAGGGGAACAAGGCAGGTCGCGGCAAGAAGCGTGAAAAGCAGACGCATGGCAAGGTGGTGTTCCCCAAAAGCAAGAAGGCGCCCCGGTTGTCCGGGACGCCTTCATAAGCTGGTTTAAGTGGCTCGCGCCAGCGTGTTACTCGCCTGGACGCGGATCGCGGCGCTCGGCGATGCGGGCGCGCTTGCCGGTGCGGCCGCGCAGGTAATAGAGCTTCGCCCGCCGCACCACGCCCTTGCGGACCACGGTGATGCTGTCGATGTTGGGCGAGTAGATCGGGAACACACGTTCCACCCCTTCGCCAAAGCTCATCTTGCGCACGGTAAAGTTGCTGCTGATGCCCTTGTTCGAACGCGCGATGCACACGCCTTCGTAGTTCTGGACACGGCTGCGTTCGCCTTCAACCACCTTCACGCCGACGCGGACGGTGTCACCGGGGCGGAACTCCGGAATTTCCTTCGCAGCCTTGGCGATTTCCTCGGCTTCGATCTGCTGAATCAGGTTCATGAACCCGGTTCCTTCTTTTCATGCCGCGCGCCAGAGGCAGACTGGACCCGAGCGTCCTCATGACGCTCCCAAAGATCCGGCCTGCGTAACCGAGTGTCGATCTCCGACTGTGACTTGCGCCAAGCCGCGATCTTCGCATGATCCCCCGATCGCAGCACTTCGGGGATCGTGCGCCCTTCCCATTCCACCGGGCGGGTATAGTGCGGATATTCAAGCAATCCTTGTTCAAAGGATTCCTCGGTACCACTGGAAGCCGCGCCCATTACGCCGGGAAGCAGCCGAATGCAAGCATCAAGCAGCATGATCGCAGCGGGCTCTCCGCCCGACAGGACGATGTCGCCGACGGAGACCTCTTCGATCTCGCGAGCGGCGAAAACGCGTTCGTCGAAGCCTTCGAACCGGCCGCACAGCACGATGACGCCGGGGCCAGCGGAAAGCTCTCGCACGCGCGCCTGGCTGAGCGGCGTGCCGCGCGGGGTCATGGCGAGGATCGGGCTCAGCGGATTGGCACCTCGGGCATGATCGATCGCCGCTCCAAGCACGTCCGCGCGCAGCACCATCCCTGCCCCGCCGCCAGCGGGCGTGTCATCGACCGTGCGGTGCTTATCGATCGCAAAGTCCCTGATCTGGACGCAATCGAGCGACCACTTCCCTTCCTCGTGTGCCCGGCCCGCGAGCGACACGCCGAGCGGCCCGGGGAACATCTCGGGGTAGAGGGTGAGGATGGTGGCGAAAAAGATCATTTGCGCGCGCTCTTCATTAGCGCGATCACTAACCACGAAACGAAAAATGCGGGAACCATGAAGACCGGAATGAGCAAGGGCCAGAGTCCGGCTGAATAACTTGCCGCACCGCATTCACCTCCACAGCCACCAGACGGATCGTGATTGAAATGCCAGTAAGCCTTGCCGGTGAGCGTGATCGCGCCAACCATCAGGAACGGCGAAATAAGTGTAGAACAGCCAATCGAGCCCCACTTCGAACTCAGCGCGCCGAGCAGTGCGGGCACAACGAACAGCACCACGACCATCGCAAGCAGGCTAAGCGCAATCAGGGGGTGCATAAATCAATTCCGTGTGAGCAACCGCGAGGTCAGCAAGGCGCGTTGATTTCAGTCTTTCCCAGAATCGGCTGAATTCCGCAAATGCTCTCTTGAAGTGAATGGCTTGCCACGCGATGCTGCGGTGATGCGCAAGATTGCCCTGACAGCCATGCTCACCCTCGCCGCGCCAGCCTCGGCCGAACTCATCGGCGGCTGCCAGTTCGACCGGGACACGCTGACTTTCGCGGGCTCACCGGTCGGGCAAGCCACCTGCCTGCTGCGCAAGGTCGAGCTGATGGGGGAGAAAAAGGCCCAACCGCTCCCCCCGGTGATCGCGCGGCTGATGGAGCAAGCCGGCGCACCTTCTGCGGCGCAGAAAGCGGCAGCGATTGCGGCCTTCCCGCAGCCGTATCGCGACTATGCGCTTGGCTATCAGGACCTGGTGACGTCGCAGACCGAGGCCGGGGTGCCGCTGCTCTATTTCGTGATCCACGATACCAGTACGCCGTTTTATGGTGCCGATCGCTTTCCCAAGCACCTCGACAACGACCCCAAGGTCAACAGCTTCGAGAGCTACCTCGCCGCCGAGCCGGTCGCACACATCTTCCTCAATCGGCAGGGGCAGATCTGGGGCGCGCACGATTTCTCCATCCCGTGGCGGGCGACCAAGCTGGAAAGCCGGGTGGTCGGACCCACCGCACGCGGGCGGTTCGTGCATATCGAGACCGTCCAGCCGCGCCGGTTCCTGCCCGGGGCGACCAATCGCGGGCAGACTTACGGTCCCAAGCCCGGCTTCACCCCGGCGCAATACCGAATGCTTGCCGCGCTCTACGTCTATGCCAGCGCCCGCGCCGGGCGCTGGCTGATCCCGGCGTTTCATGCGACCGTCGACGATGGCATCCCCGACGCGCACGACGATCCGCAGAATTTCGATTTGAAGCGGTTTGCGAAGGAGCTCGAAAAGCTGCTGGCGGCTTAATCGAGGACGAACGACGCCGTAATCACCAGCTTGTCGCCACATTCGGGCACCGCTTCGGCGCGCATCGGCACCATGAAGCGCTTCTTGTCGGGGCGTTCGATCTCGATCACGTCGCCCGCGCCGAAGTTCTCGACGCCCACGCAGAAGCCGAGGTCGTCGCCGTCGGTGGATACTGCCGGCAGCCCGAGCAGGTCGGCGTAGTAGTATTCGCCCTCGCCAAGCGCGGGCAACGCATCGCGCGGGACAGTCAGCGCGGTGCCGCGCAAGGCCTCGGCCCCGTTGCGATCGGACACCCCGGCAAAGCGGGCGACCGCGCCGCCCTTGCCGTCATCGCGCAATTTTTCGATCACCAGCTTGCCGTCGTTGAAGGCGCGGAAGGGTTTGAGCCCCGCCACGCCTGCACCGAACAGTTTCAAGCGGACTTCCCCCGCAATGCCGTGCGCGCCAATAATGGCGGCCAGCGTTACCGGGCGGTCATTGACCAAGATCAGCCCTCGGCCGGGTCCTGCGCGCTTTCGCCGCCGACCGCCTCAACGCTGTCGCCAGCTTCGGCATCGGGCGTAGCGGCATTGGCCTCAGCCGGAGCTTCGACCGATTCGTTCGCTTCAGGGGCTTCGGCAGGCGCTTCGACCGGATCATTGGGAGCAGGCGCTTCGGCGGGTTCTTCGGCGGGGACTTCAGCCGGAGTTTCGACGGCGGGTGCCTCAGCGGGTTCCTCCATCGGGGCCTCGACCGGCGAATCTTCAGCCGGTGCTTCGGCAGGCGCTTCAGCCGGGACTTCCGGGGTTTTCGGCTCGGCGGGGGCTTCTTCGGCCGGAGCGTTGGCAGCAGCTTCGGCGGCTTCGGTCGCAGCAACCTTGGCGGCTTCGGCGGCCTCGGCGGCGGCAACGGCCTTGCCAGCCTTGTCTTCGACCCGGTCCTTGGCCTTCTTGCCCGGCTCGGCCTTGTTCGGGTTGTTGGTCGCAGCGCGTTCCTTGATCCCGGCCTTGTCGAGCATGCGGGCAACGCGGTCGGTCGGCTGGGCGCCAACGCCGAGCCAGTACTTGATGCGGTCCTCGATCAGGCGGACTCGGTTTTCGTCATCCTTGGCGAGCAGCGGGTTGTAGGTGCCGACCTGCTCGAGGTACTTGCCGTCACGCGGACTGCGGCTGTTCGAGACAACCACCTTATAATACGGGCGCTTCTTGGAACCGCCACGTGAAAGTCGAAGAGCTACAGACATTTGGATTACCTTTCAGAGAATTCAGTTAAAGTTTGAATTGGCTATTTCTTGAATAAATCGTTGATGTTGGAGGGCAGCGCGCCCCCACCCATTCCGCCGCCGAGGCCGGGCAGACCGCCCCCGCTCATGCCGCCCATGCCACCAGCGCCGCCACCGAACATGCCAGCCAGGCCCTTGAGCCCGCCCATCTTCTTCAGCCGCTTCATTGCGGTGGCCATTTCCTGGTGCATCTTGAGCAGCTTGTTGACGTCCTGCACTTGGAGCCCGGCACCTTTGGCGACGCGGATCTTGCGTTTGGCGTTGAGCAGTTCGGGGCGCGTGCGTTCCTTCGGGGTCATCGAACCGATCAGCGCTTCGAGGTGGACGAGGACCTTGTCGTCCATCCCGCTCGATTGCACCGCCGCCTTGGCCTTCTTCATGCCCGGCATCATCCCCGCCAGCGCGCCGATGCCGCCCATCTTGCGCATGTTTCGGAACTGCCCGGCCAGATCGTTCATGTCGAACTGACCCTTGGCCATCCGCGCGGCCATGCGCTCGGCCTCGTTCTCGTCGATCGCCTGAGCAGCCTTCTCCACGATCGAGACGATATCGCCCATGCCGAGAATGCGCCCGGCCACCCGCCCCGGATTGAACGCCTCGATCGCGTCGAGCTTTTCACCGGTGCCGGCGAACTTGATCGGCTTGCCGGTGACCGCCCGCATCGACAGCGCCGCGCCGCCGCGGGCATCGCCGTCCATCCGGGTCAGCACTACGCCAGTCAACGGGACCTGGCTCGTGAAGGCCTGCGCAACGTTGACCGCGTCCTGCCCGGTCAGCGAATCGACCACCAGCAGCACTTCGCGTGGGACAGAAATGCCAGCTACAGCCTGCATCTCGTCCATCAGTTGCTGATCGACGTGGAGCCGCCCTGCGGTATCGAGCAGCAGCACGTCGACTGCCTGGAGCTTGGCCGACTGCAGCGCGCGGGTGGCGATCTCGGTCGGCTGCTGGCCCACGATGATCGGCAGCGTCGCAACGTCGATCTGCTCGCCCAGCACCTTCAATTGTTCCTGCGCCGCCGGACGATTGACGTCGAGCGAGGCCATCAAAACCTTCTTGCCCTGCTTATCCTTGAGCAGCTTGGCGAGTTTGGCTGTCGTGGTGGTCTTGCCCGAACCTTGCAGCCCGACCATCATGATCACCACCGGCGGCGCGGCATTGAGGTCGAGTTCGGACGTCTCTTCGCCGCCGAGCATTTCGACCAGCGCGTCGTTGACGATCTTGACGACCTGCTGCCCCGGCGTGACCGAACGCAGCACCGACTGGCCGACCGCTTGCTCGGTAACGCCATCGATGAAGCGGCGCACCACCGGCAGCGCGACGTCGGCCTCGAGCAGCGCGATCCGCACCTCGCGCATCGCTTCGCGCACGTCCTGCTCATTGAGGGACCCACGCCCCTTGAGCCGGTCGAATACCGTGCCAAGCCGATCCGAGAGGGTGTCAAACATGCAAAACCAACCTCAACGCGAAAAACGCCGGCGGACGAAACCTCGTCAGCCAGCGTGTAAATCAGGTACTCTCTTCGTCTCTTCCCGATGTGATCCAAACGGGATCACCCGGGAATGGTGGAGCCTAGCGGGATCGAACCGCTGACCTCCTGCATGCCATGCAGGCGCTCTCCCAGCTGAGCTAAGGCCCCTTACCGTTCGTTCCAGCCGACCCTGGGAGGCCAGCCAAATCCCGCACCGAGGCGCGAGAGGCCGCCACTTAGTAGCGCCTCCTGGCCTTGGCAAGCCCCTAATGGGCTCGACCCAACTCAGGTTTCGGCGGTATCACCGTCGCCGTCGATGCCCACGCCGAGGTCATCGTCACCGCCCAGGTCAACGTCGTTATCCGGCGAATCGCCGTCCTCGTCGATATCGAGATCGTTCTCGGCGAGATCCGTGTCGGCCACTTCGGCAACCTTGGCCTTCTGGATCTCTTCATAGGGGATCGGCTGCTTCGACTTGAGCACCGGATCGGCATGCCAGACATAGCCGCACTCGATGCAGGTGATCGGATCATCCTTGCCCAGATCGTAGAAGCGGGTGCCGCACTTCGGGCAGCCATGCTTGGCGCCCCATTCAGCCTTGACCATAAAATTCCTCACATGCGCCGCGCTGGATGCGAGCGGCGAAAAAGCTAAATACGTATTGGGTGGCGGATGCGCCAGTCCCAGCGCGGGCGCGCCTTGCCATAGAGTGCCCGCACTGTCAAAGCGCACGCGTGACAAGCCACGAAGCCCTGCCCACCCCGCGCCGCTTCCTGCCCGCCGGCCCGTTGCGCGGCACGATCCGCGTGCCGGGTGACAAATCGATCAGCCACCGCTCGATCATGCTCGGCGCTTTGGCCGTGGGCGAGACGCGCGTTTCGGGGTTGCTTGAGGGCGAAGACGTGCTCGCCACCGCTGCGGCGATGCGCGCGATGGGGGCCTCGGTCGAGAAGCTGGCGAGCGGGGAGTGGTCGGTCCGCGGGGTCGGCGTCGGCGCTCTGCTCCAGCCGCAGGCCCCGCTCGACATGGGCAATTCGGGCACTTCGACGCGGCTGCTGATGGGACTGGTGGCGAGCCATGCGATCACCGCGCAGTTCATCGGCGATGCCAGTCTGTCGGGCCGCCCGATGGGCCGGGTGATCGAGCCGCTGAGCCGGATGGGCGCCTCGTTCGGGGCGAGCGAAGGCGGCCGCCTCCCCCTCACCCTGCGCGGGGCATGGCCCGCAGTGCCGATCGAATACCGCCTTCCCGTAGCTTCCGCCCAGGTGAAGAGCGCGGTGCTGCTCGCCGGGCTCAACACCGCCGGGATTACCACGGTGATCGAGCCGGTCCCGACCCGCGACCATTCCGAACGGATGCTGCGCGGCTTCGGCGCGGACCTGACCGTTGAGGTGGTCAACGGTGAACGCGTGATCCACATCGTCGGTGAGGCAGACCTGAAGCCCCAGACCATCGAAGTCCCTGGAGACCCTTCTTCCGCCGCCTTCTTCATCGTCGCCGCGCTGGTGGTGCCGGGCAGCGAACTGCTGATCCAGAACGTCGGGCTCAACCCGACCCGCGCCGGGATCGTCACCGTGCTGCGCCAGATGGGCGGATCGATTGAGGAGCTGAACCACCGCGAGGTCGGCGGCGAGCCGGTGGCCGACCTGCTGGTCAAGCATTCGGCGCTCACCGGGATCGAGGTTGATCCTGCGCTCGCGCCGAGCATGATCGACGAATTCCCGGTGCTGTTCGTCGCCGCGAGCCTTGCGCAAGGCACTACGGTCACCTCGGGCCTCGACGAATTGCGCGTCAAGGAAAGCGATCGCCTCTCCGCCATGGCCGCCGCGCTGACCGGCGCGGGCGCGCGGGTGACTGAGCAGCACGACGGCCTGACCATCGAAGGCACCGGCGGCGAGCAACTACGCGGCAGCGCCAATTCGCGGACCAAGACCCACCTCGACCACCGCATCGCGATGAGCATGGCAGTGGCCGGCCTCGCCAGCCGCGACGGGGTGGAAGTCGACGACACCCGCCCGATCGCGACGAGCTTTCCAATGTTTGAGGCACTGCTGGACGGACTGGCGTCATGACACTCGATTGGGCCAACCTGGTCGGCTTGATCGGCAGCTCGCTATTCATCGCCGCCTTCGCCTATGCCAACCAGGCCAAACAGTTCGACAAGCTTTTGTTCAACGCCGCCAATCTGCTCGGTGCAGCGCTGCTGTTGATTTCGCTGGCCGTACATTTCAACCTGGCTGCATTCGTGCTCGAGATAGCCTGGGCGGGCATCGCATTGCTCGGCTTGGTGCGGGCGATCTCCGCCCGGCGCAAGGCAGGCACGCCATGATCATCGCGGTCGACGGCCCCACCGCTTCGGGCAAAGGCACGATCGCCAAGGCGCTCGCTGCGCATTTCGGGCTGCCGCATCTCGATACCGGACTGCTTTACCGCGCGGTCGGGCTGCAGTGTGCGCTGAACGGAAGTAATCCGGACGATCCGCTTGATGCGCTCAAGGCTTGCGACTTTCCCGATCACCTGATGGCTGACCCCGAACTGCGCAGCGAAGCGACCGGCGGGCTCGCCAGCCGGGTTTCGGTCCATCCCGGGGTCCGCGCCGCGCTTTATGACCTGCAGCGCGCCTTCGCCACCCAGCCCGGCGGCGCCGTGCTTGACGGGCGCGATATCGGCACGGTGATCGCGCCCGAGGCCGAGGTGAAGCTGTTCGTCACCGCCAGCGTTCCTGCGCGAGCCAAGCGCCGCTGTGATGAAATGCTTGCTGCAGGGCGCAAGGTCAGCCTGGCTGACATCGCCGCCGACCTTGAAGCGCGCGATCTGCGTGACAGCACCCGCGCCGAGGCCCCGCTCACCGTTGCCCCCGACGCACTGGTGCTCGATACCTCGTTCGTCGGACGCGACGAAGCGATTGCCGAAGCGATCCGCGCGGTCGAGATGCTGATCGCCTGACCGGTTCATCGCGAATACCAACGTCTCGGCGCAAGCCAATGCAGGTCCTAACCAAAAGTTAACCGCGCCGGCGGATCTGTTGGCGCATGGTCATCAGCGCACATTTCGAACTTTCGCCCGAAGGCAGTGGAACCCCGCGCCCAGCCCGGCGGCAGCTGCAACTACAAGTGTCGGGCGGCCTCCCCTCGGGCAGCGCGACTGCGGTGCTGATCCATAACGTGTCCGCGACCGGGCTGCTCATCGAAACCGAAACCGCGCTCAGCGAAGGCGAACGGATCGACATCGACCTCCCCGATATCGGCCTGACCCCCGCCACGATCATCTGGTCGGACGAGAAATTCCACGGCGGGCATTTCGACACTCCGCTCGCGGTCGCGGTCTTGAGCGCGCTTGAACTGCGCAGCGCCGCCGCGCCGCTCACGCTGAGCCAGCCGGAACAATCGCTCGCGACGCGGCTCCATCACCTGCGCAAGGCCAAAGGCATGACGCTCGAGGCGGTGGCCAGGCAGCTTGGGGTGAGCAAGCCCACGGTCTGGGCCTGGGAGCAAGGCCGCGCCCGCCCCTCGCCCGAACGCTTCGCCAGGATCGCCGAACTGTTCGGCCTGGGCGAAACCCGCCTTGCCCCAGGCCGCGATGTCGATGCGCTGGGCGAAGTGCTGACCCAGGCACGGCAGCTTGTCGCCAATTCGCTGGGCGTCGAACTGACCAAGGTCAGGATCATGATCGAGCTTTGACTCGAATCGATTTGCGAATCACCAAAACACAGTTAATACATTGAAACTATTAGATTTAGTTAGCTGGGTTAGTTGATCCGACTAACTCGATCGATGGCATCGCGCGGGTCGGGAAACGGAGACTATCGGCCATTCGACACATAGCTTGAACGTGGCGGGCGCCGCCTTCCGTTAGCATGGGGCTGGAAGGCGGCTGCCGGGCGCGTTGCCAGGGGGCAAGAACAGATGGGTGTGGACTTCACGTTGCAAGAGCGCCTCGCGCTCTACGGTTTGCTTGCGGAAAATGCGGACGACATCATCTTCAAGAGCGACGCGCGCGGGTTCATCCTGACCGCCTCGCCCGCGATCGAACAACTGGGCTATCGCTTGCCCGCGATGCTGATCGGGCCGCACATCCGCGACCTAGTGCTGCCGCAGTTCGCTGCCGCGATCGAGGCTGAGCACCGCGCCGCGCTGTCCGGCCGCGGCAGCGCGCGCTGGCATGAGTTTCCCGCCGCGACCGGGAATTCCGGTCACTGGTTCGAAATCCAGATGCGCGCGCTTCACGACGGAGCTGAGCGGCTTTACGGCGTGCTGTGCATGATGCGCAGCATCACTGCACGCAAGAGCCTGGAGGAGCAGCTGTTCGCCGCCGAAATGACCGATCAGCTGACCCGGCTGACCAACCGTGTCGCCTTTGTCTCGATGCTCGAATACATGGTCTGCAGCAAGGCCGGCGGCAGCCTGGCACTGTTCGACCTCGACCACTTCATGACGCTCAACATGCGCTACGGCCAGTCGGCGGGCGACGAGATGCTCTGCGCATTTGCCGAGCTGCTGCGCGACCTGGTCCGGCGCGAGGACATCCTTTCGCGGATCGGCAACGAGCGCTTCGGAGTGCTGATGCCCGGGCTGAGCCTCGAAGAAGCCCGCGAGGTCTGTCAGCCGGTGGTGGAAACGCTGGCCGTGCTCGGTCAGTCCGATCTTACCGAGCGCTTCGGCGTTACCGCAAGCGCGGGGATCGCCCCGATTGCCGGTTCGGTAGACCGCACGATGAAGCACGCCGAACTTGCCCTCTTCGCGGCCAAGGCCAAGGGGCGATCGCGGGTGGAGTGTGGCTGAACGACTTTGCCCAATTTCCTTGATTTTCCCGCGCCCCGCGCCTAAGCGCGCGGCGTCCAACAAAGCTTCGGCGATGAAAGACGCTGCAGCGGCATTCGGCCGCTGTGGCAGATCGGCTACTTTTGGCCCGTTTCCGGCAATCCCGCCGGATCGGAGAAAAGACCGGCGGAAAAACCGCCCGGCCGGAAACATCAGTGTAGGAACACTCATATATGGCATCTTCTGCCAACCCAACCCGCGACGATTTCGCCGCGATGCTTGACGAATCCCTCGGCGGTGCCGTGGATGGCGGCTTCGAAGGCCGCGTCGTCAAGGGCACCATTACCGCAATTGAAAACGACAAGGCCGTGATCGACGTCGGCCTCAAGAGCGAAGGCCGCGTGGCGCTGCGTGAATTCGCGATGCCCGGCCAGCCGCACGGCCTCTCGGTCGGCGATGAAGTCGAAGTTTATGTCGACCGCGTCGAAAATGCCGACGGCGAAGCGATGCTCAGCCGCGACCGCGCCCGCCGCGAAGCCGCCTGGGACAAGCTCGAAAGCGAATTTGGCGAAGGCAAGCGCGTCGACGGCGTGATCTTCGGCCGGGTCAAGGGCGGCTTCACCGTCGACCTCGACGGCGCCGTGGCCTTCCTGCCCGGTTCGCAGGTCGATATCCGCCCGGTCCGCGACGTGCAGCCGCTGATGGACATTCCGCAGCCGTTCCAGATCCTCAAGATGGACCGCCGCCGCGGCAATATCGTGGTCTCGCGCCGCGCCGTGCTCGAAGAAACCCGCGCCGAACAGCGTTCGGGCCTGATCTCGGGTCTCGCTGAAGGCCAGATCATCGACGGTGTGGTCAAGAACATCACCGATTACGGTGCGTTCGTGGATCTGGGCGGCATCGACGGCCTGCTCCACGTCACCGACATGAGCTACAAGCGCGTGAACCACCCGAACGAAGTCATCAACATCGGTGACACCGTGAAGGTCCAGATCATCCGCATCAATCAGGACACCCAGCGCATCAGCCTGGGCATGAAGCAGCTCGAATCGGATCCGTGGGAAGGCGTCGTCGCCAAGTACCCGGTTGGCGCGAAGCTCCACGGCGTGGTGACCAACATCACCGAATACGGCGCTTTCGTCGAACTGGAATCGGGCATCGAAGGCCTGGTTCACGTTTCGGAAATGAGCTGGACCAAGAAGAACGTCCACCCCGGCAAGATCGTCAGCACTTCGCAGGAAGTCGATGTCATCGTGCTCGAGGTCGACAGCGACAAGCGCCGCATCTCGCTCGGCCTAAAGCAGGCTGCGCAGAACCCGTGGGAAGCCTTCGCCGACAAGCACCCGGTCGGTTCGACCGTGCAGGGCGAAGTCAAGAACGCGACCGAGTTCGGCCTGTTCATCGGGCTTGAGGGCGACGTCGATGGAATGGTCCACATGTCCGACATCGCCTGGGGCGTTTCGGGCGAGGAAGCGCTCCAGCTTCATCACAAGGGCGAGACGGTCAAGGCGCAGGTCCTCGACGTCGACGTCGAGAAGGAGCGCATCAGCCTCGGCATGAAACAGCTCGAAGGCGGCGGCAGCGGCACCGGCACCGGCAGCGGCGCCGGCGGCGGCGCTCGCGGTTCGTCGGGCGGCGCGTCGTCGGGTTCCGGCCTCAAGAAGGGCGAGACGGTCACCGTCCTCGTCCGCGCGATCCAGGACGCGGGTCTCGACGTTCAGGTCGGCGACGATGGAATCACCGGGTTCATCAAGCGCATCGACCTTGGCCGCGACCGCGACGAGCAGCGCGCCGAGCGCTTCCAGGTCGGCCAGAAGTTCGACGCGATGGTGTCGGGCTTCGACCGCTCGAAGAAGCCGACCTTCTCGATCAAGGCGATGCAGATCGCCGAGGAGAAGCAGGCGGTCGCGCAATACGGCTCGTCCGACAGCGGTGCCAGCCTTGGCGACATCCTCGGCGCTGCGCTGAAGGAAAAGGCCGAAGCGGCCAAGGCCAAGAAGCCCGTCTCGAGCAAGGTCGAGGGGCCGGCCAAGACCGCGGATTCGGACGAGGAGCCGAAGAAGGCGAAGAAGCCGGCCAAGGCGGCCAAGGAAACCACCGAAGCCGCGCCGGCCGAAGAGCCCAAGAAGGCCAAGAAGCCTGCCAAGGCCAAGGAAGAAACGGCCGAAGCCGAGGAAGCAGAAACGAAGTAATGGCGTCGGCGGGGTTCCTGATTTGGAACTCCGCCTTTTTCATGCTTGCGCGGGGGCGCCTTTCCTGACAGCAACATCGCGCTTAAGGTCTCGAATCAAAGGGAAATGCGGGGGAATCGATGATCCGTTCCGAACTGGTCCAGAAACTTTGCGACGACTTTCCCGATCTCACCCAGCGTGAGATCGAAGGGGTCGTCAGCGCCATTTTTGATTCGATTACCGATCAATTGGCGCAGGGCGGGCGGGTCGAATTGCGCGGCTTCGGCGCCTTTTCGACGCGGCAGCGCGACGCGCGCGTCGGGCGCAACCCGCGCACCGGCGAAGCGGTCGACGTCGATGCCAAGCGCGTGCCCTATTTCAAGCCGGGCAAGGAAATGCGCGAGCGGCTGAACTTAAGCGAGGTCACCGCCGAATAGTCTCCCCGGCCGGTGACCTTCCTACGCTGCGGACGTGGCGGAACCGGTAGACGCTGGAGACTTAAAATCTTCTTCCCAACTGGGAGTGCGGGTTCGAGTCCCGCCGTCCGCACCATCGCGAAGCGCAGCCATTCCGGGGGGATTGCGAATGCGATGTTCGTGCGTTCACGACGCCTGCCCGAAAGCAGATTTTAATCCTTCACCGCTAGTTCGGCTGTCGTGAGCGTGTCGACCGATCCACCGCCGGAGAGTGCCGAAGTCCTGACCGTTTCGGGCGCGCGCCGCGACGCGCTGGTGCTCGCAGTCCTCGTCACCGGCGTCCTGCTGCTGATCTGGAACGCGAGCTTCCTCCTGCGACTGCTCCGAATGTCGGGCCAGATGGACCCGCGGGTGCAGGCCCTGATGACCGGGCTGACGCTCAACGTCGCGCTCGTCATGTTTGGGTGGCGCCGCTACGTCGATGTCCAGCATGAGGCCGAGATCAGCGCCCTCAAGGAGCAGCGCGCGGTCCTCATGGCGAGCATCGACCCGGTTACCGGGATCGCCAACCGCAAGGGCTTTTCCGATCGCGCCGAAGCCCTGTG
>JANOAD010000073.1:0-2815 GCA_031410955.1 Novosphingobium sp.
AACAGCGTGCCGTTGGCGACCCACTTCGAGTAACCCGGCAGGTCTTCCGACTTGGCACCCGGGGTCGGCGCAATCTTGGTGATCGTGTAACTGACACCGCCGGTCGCACCGAAGCCGTCAAGCGCCGAAACAATCTCGCCGAAGGGCAGCGTCGCGGCAAGTTCTGCGCCGTATAGCGAACCGCCCTTGCCGTTGATCGGGATGTTGAGGTCCGCGTTCGGCAGTACCGTGCTGCCCGGAGGCGGCGGGGCGAGCACGAGCTGCGACACCGGCACGCTGGTCTGGGCGTTGTAGATGTAGCTCTTCAGGTCCTTGTAGAAGAACTGCAGACCGATAAAGCCCTTGGTCCCGAAGTACTTTTCGAACGTCAGGTCGACCGCGTTGGCGCGCCACGGTTCAAGGTTCGGGTTCCCCGATCCGCCCGATACCACGTAGGAGTTCGGCCCGGCAGGGTTGTAGCCGAAGCTGACCGAAGCGCGCATGTCGTCCATCCGCGGGCGGATGAGTTCGCGCGCCGCAGCAAAGCGGATCACGAAGTCGCTCGGGAAGCGGAGCGACATGTTGAGGCTCGGCAGGACGTCGGTGTACTTGTGTTTGATCGTCCGCACCGCGGTGCCGATGTTCGGTGAACCGTTCGGATTGGTGCCAAGGTAGACCGCGCTGGCCCCGGTCGAGGACTGGTCGGTCGAAATGATCTGGACGCCGAAATTGCCGGTCAGGCGCGCGCTCCCAATATCGGCCTTGAGGTTGCCCTGAAGGTAGCCGGTCATCAGCCGTTCGCCGACCTTGTAGCTCTTCACCACCACGTCGCCATAGGGGTTGGGCACCAGCTTGTAGATCCCGGCATTGATCAGGGCGAGCGGGTCATAGCTGATAACCGGACCCAGGCCGAGGTAGGTGAGGTCGGTGGTACCGAGGCGGAACTGGGTGGGCACCGGAATGCTGACGGTGCCGGCAAGGTTCTGCGCGGCGATCCCCATGAAGAATTCGTCGGGGGTCAGCGACTTGCTGCGATCGGTGTAATTGAGGCCAAACACCACGCTTTCCAGCGCGCCATCGAAGTGGTGGCCCACTTCGCCGTGCGCCTGATAGAGCTTATCCTTGATGATGCGGTTGTTGTAGTAACCGTCCTGGCCGCCATCGATCCGGGTGCCGTTGGTCGCGATCTGGGTGCCGCCCCAACCTTGCGGGCTGGTCAGCAGGATCGTGCTGAAATCACCGTAATTGATGTTGTGCGTGAAGGTCGAACCCTGCGTACCGCTGGTGAACCCGATCGTGTCGGTAGCGCCAACCCCGGCGCGGCCGGTACCCGAATAGCTTTCGATCGCCAGTTCGTTGCGGTCGGTTTCCGAGAAGCTGAGGTCGAGCATCGCATCCCAGCCGTCGTCACCCTTGTAGGTGTTGTTCCAGCCGAACGAATAGAGTTTGGCGTGGCGCTGGAAGGCGTCGTTGCGCAGCACGCCCTTAACGCCCGAGAACGAGCCTTGCGTGATCAGCCCGTTGCTGACCGTGAAGCCGGGATTGAGAGACGCGCTCGACCAGTACAGCGGCAGCTCGATGCCGCGCTTGATGTTGTCGTCCTTGAAGTCCGAGAAGAAGCCATCGAGCGTGCTGGTGAAGGTCGGCGTGGCGCGAATTTCAAGCGTGCCCTGCAGGCCCAGGCGCTTCAGACGGCTTGAGGTGTTGTAGCTCTTTTCGCCACCGATCACCAAGGCGCCGCCCGGCCCTGAGGCATAGCCCCAGGCGTTGAATTCCTCGGTCTGGTAGCTCTCGTCGACATAGCTTGCCGATAGCGCCAGGCCAATCGTGTCGTTGTTGAACTGATCGATGTAAACGCCGTTCACGCGGTAACCGGTGTCCTTCGAGCCGATGTTGAGCTTGCCCATATCGGCATAGGAACCGCGCGCGCCGATCGAGACGACGCGCTTGCCGGCTTCGATCGGACGGATCGTGCGCAAGTCAACGGTGCCCGACAGGCCCTGCCCGACCAGGCTGGCCATCGGGGTCTTGTAGACGTTGACCTGGTTGATCACTTCCGAAGGGTACTGATCGTATTCGACCGCACGGTTGTCACCGGTCGAGGTTTGTTCGCGGCCATTAAGCAGCGTGGTCGAGAAGTCGGGGGCGAAGCCGCGGATGGTGATCGCATTCGAGCGGCCCGAGAGGCGCTGCGAGGTCAGGCCCGGCAGGCGCGCAATCGATTCGGCGATTGAGGCGTCAGGCAGCTTGCCGATGTCTTCGGCCGAAACCGATTCGACCACCTGGTCCGAGCTCTTCTTCTTGTTCACCGCGTTTTCGAGGCTGCGGCGGAAACCGGTCACGACGATGGCCTGGCTGTCGTCGGCATCGTCAGCCGCCGGCGCTGCAGCCTGCGCATGAACGACGGTCGGCATCGCGAACATGGCCGCCGCAACGGCAAGAGCCGAAACGCCCGAAAGCTTGGTACGAATTGCCACTGAATTCCCTCCCCGATAACGAGCCGATCGCCTTGTGGCGCCGGCTTCTTAAGTCCCAGGCGTTGCCTCCAGTCCCTGGAATTCAGCAACGCGCAAGCATCTGATACGGCACGAAACGCCTCTTCAGGAAGAAGGCATACGTATACCCATATTATGCGCAGCCCGTTTGAGCGCGCCATTGTGGCCCGATTGTCACGCTCGATTGCATGATATGCGGACCCGATTGCGGCACTGCCCGCTTGGGCCTAGCATCGCCAATGCCGGGCAACGGACCGGCAGGGAGAGACGATGGGACGCAAGCGCTCGACCAAGCCGACCAGCTTCGACATCGCCTATCGCGCCGGTGTCTCGCAGCCGAC
>JANOAD010000074.1:0-14861 GCA_031410955.1 Novosphingobium sp.
CTTGGAAAATTCTGCGGCATTGAACGAACGGATCAAGGCCGCGAGGTCGGGCTCGTCGACCATCTCGGCAGCCTCGCTCAGGCTGAACCAGCGGCGGGTTCGCTGCGAGGCTTCCTTCCACGACGCCAGTTCCTCGCTGACCGCAAGCGGATAGACATCCACGTCGAACATCAGCGAGGCGCCGGTCTTGCGGGTCTTGCGATAGCGATACTGGCCGAGCGGGATTGGGCAGATCGCGCCAGTCACCCCGGCTTCCTCAAGCGCCTCTTGCGCGGCGGCAAGGTGCGGTGTGCCGGATCCGTGGTTGCCCTTGGGTACGACCCAGCGCTTGCTTTCACGCGAAGTGACAAGGAGCACGCTGACCGCGCCGGATTCGTTCGAACGATAGGGCAAGGCGGCGATCTGGCGAATGGCGCTAGCTCCTGTTGGGTAGCTTGCGATAGCCCTAGTTGCTTGCATGGCGAGTGCAACTAGCCTGGCGAAAATCCCCACAGGATGCCGGACGGCGCTGGGACCGAAGCAAGGGTCCGATTATCCGAAGGCCGCCCGCATTCGGCGCAAAAATAATGTCCCCCGCAGCAGGGCCGCGGGGGACAAGTTGTCTTGGATACGTGCAATGGCGGGGGGGCGGGAGGGGTAAGCCGTTGCACGTATCGAAAATAAAATGCACCAGCTGGAATTCGGTTCCCAAAAAAAATTCAGATGTAGGGACGCATGCTTCCGCCTGCGCCTTCATACTTTGCAAAGGTCCGAGCCGCCTCGATATCGGGGATTGCGATCGAGGTGAGGGTCCAGTTGACCATGCCCATTTTTCGCAGCGCTTGCAGCGTTCGATTGGTATGAACCAGCGACAGGCCCAGGGTATCGCTGATCTGGCTCTGCGTAATGCTGATGTCGAGCACCGGCTTTTTGGTCAGACCGGTGGCGGCGGCGCGTTCGAGCAGAAATAGCGCGAGATAGACCATCCGCTCTTTTGCGGTGCGCCGCCCCACAGAAACCAGGTGCTCTTCCAGCGCACTTTCCTCTTTCGCCGCGAGCCAGATTAGGTCGTAACCAAGCCGCGGCTGTTCGGCGAACAGTTCGACGATCCGATCGCGCGAGAAAATGCACAGAGTTGCCTCGGTCACGGCTTCGCAGCCATGCATCAAGGGGTCGTCCATGGCGCCCTGGAGCCCGATGAGGTCGCCCGGAAAGACATAGTTGACGATCTGCCGCCTGCCATCTTCGAGAATCCGATACCGGAACAGCACGCCTTCAAGCAGGGTGTAAACGTGCGGGCTGATCGAGCCCTGAACAAGCGACTGGGTCCCCTTTTCGATTCGGAACTCGCCTTGTTTGAAGCCTTGCATGAACTTCAGCTGCGGCTTGTCCAGCGGGCGAAGTCCCTCACATCCGAGCAGCGGACAATCGAGGCAACTGCGCATCCATGCCTTTGTCGTGCTCATGCCTCCCCCTGTGTCAAATGGTAGCGCGGCGGTCCGGGCATGATGGTAGGTGGCCGCCAAGCAAAGGAGGACAGCCAATGACTGATCCTGCCGCCGATATGTCCAAACTTCGCGGTCGCACAATACTTATCGCAGAATCCAGCCCGCTGATAGCGCTCGATCTGGCCGAAACGATTTCCGCATGGGGAGCTCACGCGCTGTTGCACAATGATTTGCCTGTTGCCCGGCGATGCGGACCATTTGTCGAACTGGCAGCAGCTTTGGTTGACGTTTCGGAATCGAGTGGCGGCACTGATTGCCTTATCGAGATGCTGCAGCAAAGCCGGGTTCCTGTTGTCATTACCACTTCCTGGGGCGTTGACTTGGCGCGTAGGGACTTCCCGGGCCTTCCCATTTTCGATAAGCCAATAGACTTTGCAGCCTTGACCCAATGGTTTGCCGGGCTTGATCGATGAATGTTGGAGTGGATCGCTTTCCGGCCTTGGTTGCTGCTGTGCTGTTTCACAGCTAGGAACACCCGGAAGAACGGACTGCTGTCCGAAACGTTCCCGCTTGCTTGGAACCGGGCGGGAACCAACCGTTTGCACAGGCGTTAAACCGCCGAGGAAAGTGGGAGTGAGGTATTTAGATGTCAGTGTCACAAGCAGTCGTCGCGCATCTGCCCTATCTGCGGCGGTACGCTAGGGCTTTGACCGGATCGCAGATGGCTGGCGACGCCTATGTGCGCGCCACCCTTGAAGCGGCGCTGACCGACCGCGACCTGCTCGATCAGATTAGCGCGGGGCGCGTTGCACTCTATGCAGCTTTCAACAAGATCTGGTCTGTCAGCGGCAATGCCCTGCCCGGTCGTACCGATCCGGGCGATGGCGCGCTTGCCACGGCGGAAGAGCGCCTTGCGGCCATTACTCCCGCGAACCGGCAAGCCTTGCTCCTGACGACGATCGAGGATTTCTCACCGGCAGAAGCTGCCGTCATCATGGATATCAGCGAGGACGAAGCGCATGCCCTGGTGCAGCGCGCGATGGACGAAATCGACGCGGAAGCGGCAACCGACGTTTTGATTATCGAGGACGAGGCGCTGATCTCCATGCAGCTGGAAGAGCTGGTCGAAGGCCTTGGCCATACCGTTTGCGGAACTGCGACCACGCGCGACGAGGCCGCGGCAATCGTCGCCCAGCGCAAGCCCGGGCTGGTGCTCGCCGATATCCAGCTTGCCGATGGCAGCTCCGGCATCGATGCAGTCAACGATATCCTCGGCGAATTCTCGGTTCCGGTGATCTTCATCACCGCCTATCCGGAAAAGCTGCTGACCGGCGACCGGCCCGAACCGACCTACCTTGTCACCAAGCCGTTCCTCGAATCGGCGGTCAAGGCAGCGATCAGCCAGGCGATGTTCTTTCGCTCGACCGCAGCCATAGCCTGACACCGGACGGCCCGGCTGGCAGCGCTAACCAGCGCCGGTCCGCTTCTGCGATAGCGAAAAAGCACTGACCTGGCGGAGCGGGACCATGAAGCTCACCTGCACCCCGGTGGTCTTGAATTCGAGGCGGATGTCGGAGTGCAATTCGCGCGAGATTACTCGCTCGATAAGCTCGCTGCCGAAGCCCCTCGGGCGTTTCTCGGGCAACGGCGGTCCCCCGGTTTCCTGCCAGTCGAACAGCAGCTTCCCGCCATCGATGATCGACCAGCGCAGGGCAACGCGCCCGCTCGTATTGCTGAGCGCACCGAATTTGGCGGCGTTGGTGACCAGCTCGTGAATCAGCAGCCCCAGCGACAACGCATCGTTGGGCGCGATCTGCACATTGGTGCCTTCAAGGACAATGCGCGGCGGATCACTCTCGAAATAGGGCGCCATTTCGGCCTCGATCACTGACCGGACGCTGGTCGGTCCCCAGCTGGTCTGCGTCAGCAGATTATAGGTCGCCGAGAGCGCGCGGACACGGCCATCGAAATCCGCTACGAAGGAATCGAGGTCTTGGGCATTGCGGCGCGAGAGCGACAGTATCGAAAGCACGTTGGCCAGCGTATTCTTGACCCTGTGGTTAAGTTCGCGGGTCAGCGTGGCGCGGATCCCGTCCTGTTCCTGACGCACTTCGAGCTGGTGCCGGTCAAACAGGGCCTGCTGGATGGCCAGGCGGACAATGTACAGCAGCAATGCGGCGATGATCAGCCCGGCCAGCAGCACCAGCATGCCGCTCTGGCCAAGCAATCCTGGCGGGGCGACCGAAGACTTGATCACCCAGACGCGGTCCGCAACACGTGCGTACCTGACGATCGAAGCCTGATCGGAAATCGGACCGCCCTGGCGATAGAGCAGGTGGCCGGGATCGACCTGCTGATCATAAATCTCGAGGTCGAGCTTGCTATCGGCCTGGCCCAGAATCGACGCCAGAATGAAGCGGTCGGCATGCATGGGTCCGGTGATGAAGCCTTTAAGCGCTCCCCGCACATTATCCGCCAGACCATATTCGTGGACCGGCGCGACCAGAATGATACCCGGCGCGTCGTTGTCTTGCGGCATGGGGACCAGCCCGCTAATCGCCGGTCGCCCGCTTTGTGCGGCCCGGTCCAAGGCGGTGCGGCGCACCGGCTCCGATCGCAAGTTGAAGCCGACCATTACGCGGTTGCTCGCGGTGATGGGCGCGACGTACTTGATCACATCGACGTAGCGCGATCCGGCATCGGAATTCCTGGGCCATGCCCGGAATTGGGGGGCACCTGCGCGCCGCATGGCTTGTTCAAACGCCGATACCTCGCCCGGCGCCATGCGCACCGACCAGCCCAGCGCGATAACCCCCTGGAAATCGTTGTCGGCCTGCAACGCGGCAGCGAACCGATCGAAGGTCTGCTGATCGACATCCATCCCGGATTCGAACAGCGCCGCCCCCGACATCAGATAGGCCTGTGCCGCAGAGACCCGCCGCTCCAGATCCTGCGCCAGCGCGTTTGCCCGCTCGCTGATCTCGGTGCGCTGTTCGACCCGGCTGGCATGTTCGGTCGACACGACCATGAGAATCGTGGCCCCGATGACCAGAAAGAACGCTGCGAGCGGGGCGAACCGGGGAAACCGGATGAGAATCCCGGCAAGGCGCTGGCGCTCAGGCACTGGGGTCCCATCACTTTCCAAGAAGTTGTTCCCATCCCGCATTCGGGCGACCTTGGCCCCCGTCGCCACGCGGATGCCAGGAAAGGAACGAATTCATGGCTCAACCGTTCCAGCAATTCGGACGGAGAAGGCTAAATGCCAGTCGGGCAAGACAGAAGATTTTCTGAACGCCAGGCTGGCTGCGCGGCAATGCCGCGATTGACGGTCAAATCGGTTCGGAAACAGCTGTTTGCAGGTCATGCGCGCGCCCGCCGATTGGCCAAGGTGCTGCTTGCCGGCGCAAGGTTATGCAGCATCCGGGGCGCAGCGCGTTGCCAAGGATCAAGTAGCGGATTACGTCGTGAATTACTCGTATTATGACACAGCGGAGTACCCATTGACCAAGCGGGGCGAACAGAATGAAGCCGCTGCAGTTGGCGGTGCCTCGGCCAACAAGCCGAAGCGCGAAATTGCGGCAGCTACCCAGCCGGCCTGGACCAAGGGCCTGCAGCGCCTCTACGACCAGGTGGTCGAAGAGGAACTGCCGGACGACTTTGCCAAGTTGCTGGACAAGCTTGATCGCGCTTCCGATGGCCATTGATCAGGCGGCGGAGAATGCTGCCACGTTCAAGCGGCAGCTGGCCGAAACCATTCCGCATCTGCGCGCCTTTGCCCGGTCGCTTTGCGGTCGCCCGGATTTTGCCGACGATCTTGTCCAGGAAGCGATGCTCAAGGCCTGGGGTGCGCGCGAACGGTTCGAACCGGGCACCAATCTTCGCGCCTGGACCTTCACGATCCTGCGCAATTGCTACCTGACCGAAATGCGCCGCAACAAGTTCGTCGGCGATTACGACGAAGGAGTGGCCGAGCGGACCTTGCAGGCGCCGATGGGGCAGGAAGATCCGCTTCACCTGGCCGATATGCGCCGCGCCCTGATGTCGCTCCCGCGCGAACGGCGCGAAGCGATCCTGCTCGTCGGGGCGGGCGGCTTCAGCTACGAAGAGGCGGCCGAAATTTGCCAGACTGCGGTCGGCACCATGAAGAGCCGCGTCGGCCGCGCCCGCGCTGCGCTTAACGAAATGCTGGAGGGCGGCCAGATGCCCCCGCGCGAAGGGGTGCAGAAAGTCTCCGCGCACGAATCGCTGATCAGCGATCTCGCGCTGGCGGCCTCGGGAAACCGCCGCTGAGCAGTAACGGCGCGGCGTCTTTGCAACAGCACAGACTCCAGCCAGCCAACGCGGTCAGGTCACCATTGATTTCAACGCAGCGATCCGGTCGGCTTCTGCCGCCGGCTTATCCGTGCGAATCCGGTGAATCCGCGGAAAGCGCATGGCGAGGCCCGACTTGTGCCGCGAACTGGTGTGGATGGAATCGAAGGCGACTTCGAGGACCATCGTCTTTTCAACTTCACGCACCGGGCCGAACCGCGCGATCGTGTGTTCGCGCACGAAGCGGTCGAGCATCTTGAGCTCCTCGTCGGTGAAGCCCGAGTAGGCCTTGCCCACAGGCAATAGCTCGCCGCCGTCGCTCCAGCAGCCGAAGGTATAATCCGAATAGAACGAGGCGCGGCGCCCGTTGCCGCGCTGGGCGTACATCATCACGCAATCGGCGGTGAGCGGGTTGCGCTTCCACTTGTACCACTCGCCGACTTTGCGCCCGGCCTGATAGGCACTGTCGCGGCGCTTGAGCATCACGCCCTCGATCGCCGCATCGCGCGCCCCGGCGCGCAACTCGGCCAGGCTGGCAAAATCATCGACCTCGAGCACCGGCGAAAGGTCGAAACGATCGGCCGGAAGCTGCCCGACCAGCAGCTCGAGCCGTTGGCGCCGCTCGGTCCATGGCAGCGCGCGCAGGTCGTCATCACCCACCATCAGCACGTCGTAGAGCCGCACGAAGGCCGGGTAGTCCTCGAGCATTTTCCGCGACACCACCTTGCGGCCGAGGCGTTGCTGCAGCGCGTTGAAGCTTGCTGCCTCGCCGCCTTGCACGGTCCCTCTCACGAGGAGTTCGCCATCAACGACGGCATCGACCTGCAAAGCGCTGACCAGTTCAGGGAAGGCCGCGCTGATCTCGTCGCCGCCGCGGCTGTAGATCCGCGTCTGGCCGCCAAGGTGGGCGAGCTGGACCCGGATCCCGTCCCACTTCCATTCGGCCGCGTAGACCGAGAGGTCGAGGTCGTCGCCTTCGAACGGATGCGAGAGCATGAACGGGCGGAAGAACGGGGTAGCCGAAATATCCGGCTGCTCGCCGCCGTCCGCTGCCCAGGCAAACAGCTCGGCATAGGGCGGATGAAGCGCGTGCCACAGCTCGTCCACCGTATCGATCGCAACGCCGAAAGCCTGGGCAAAGGCGGTTTTCGCCAGCCGCGCCGAAACCCCGATCCGCATGCCCCCGGTGGCAAGCTTGAGCATGGCATAGCGGCTGTCCATATCGAGCCGGTCAAGCAGTCCGGCGACAATTGCGCCGGCCGTGCTGCGCGTGGCGCTTGCCAGCTCGGCGACAACCGCGTCGACGCTCGGATCGTCGCGCTGCACCGGCGCGCCATCGGGCCAGATCAGCGCCACGGTCTCCGCAGTATCGCCGACGTAAAGCCGCGACAGGCGGAACAGTTCGGGATCGACCCGGCTCGCCGCGACCGCGCGGATCGTCGCGCTCTTTACCGCGGGAAAGTCCAGGCTGTCGGTCAGTGCAGCCAGAACCCAACCGCGTTCGGGATCGGGGGTGGTGCGCAGGTAATCGGCGATGGCGGCAAGCTTGGCGTGGCGCGAGCGGGTGTAGACCAGGGTATCGACCAGTTGGGCAAAGCGGCGCATCACCCGTCGTCCTCTTCGGCCCGGCCCACCGTCTCAAGCGCGCGCGCGCGGATCTGGTGGAGCTCGCACCAGCGCAGCAGGCCTTCCTCGCTGCCGTGGGTGATCCAGGTTTCGCGCGGGGCGAGCTCGCGGATCGTCGCGGTCAGCTCGTCCCAGTCGGCATGATCCGATACGATCAGCGGCAGTTCGACGTTGCGCTGCCGCGCCCGTCCGCGCACCCGCATCCACCCCGATGCCATGGCGGTGATGGGATTGGGCATGCGCCGGCTCCAGGTATCGGTCAGCGCGCTGGGCGGGCACAGCACGATCGCGCCGCGCATGTCTTCGCGGGTGCTGGCCGAGACCAGTCGCAGCTCACCCAGCGGCACGCCCAGTTCCTCGTAAAGCCGGCACATCCGCTCAAGCGCGCCGTGCAGATAGATCGGCTCATGCCACCCGGCGCGGCGCAATTCGGCGATCACCCGCTGTGCCTTCCCCAGCGCGTAAGCGCCAACCAGCACGCAGCGATCGGGTTCGCTGGCGCGGCGCATCAGCAGTTTGGCGATCTCGTCTTCCAGCGGCGGGTGGCGGAACACCGGCAGCCCGAACGTCGCCTCGGTAATGAACACATCGCAGGATACCGGCTCGAACGGGGCGCAGGTCGGGTCGGGACGGCGCTTGTAGTCGCCGCTCACGACCACGCGTTCGCCCGCGTATTCCATCAGGACCTGCGCCGAACCCAGCACATGACCAGCCGGATAGAGGCTGAAGCGCACGCCGCCGCGCTCGAAGCCGTCACCATAGGGCAAGGCGTTGCCTTCTTCGGTGCCGTATCTCAGGCCCATTATCGCCAGGGTTTCGGGAGTGGCCCAAACCTCGCCATGGCCGCTGCGGGCGTGATCGGCGTGACCGTGAGTGATCACTGCGCGCGCGCGCGGCTGGGACGGGTCGATCCACACGTCCGCAGGGGGAACGTAGATGCCGCCGGCATGCGGCTCGATCCAGGTCGCGGGCATGGTCTCGTCTAACCTCTCATGCGCCGAACATCAAAAAGCGGTCGCCGAAGCGACCGCTTTGATTTCTTACCTTCGCAGGTAAGCTACACTCGACCGGCTTTGCGCGGGGGCACAAGGCCAACCTGAGACACTCCTGGGAGGGGGAGCCTGCAGGTACGATCGGGTGCGATAAACTATCGCGTGGTTGGACTACCGCGGCGAGCCGCGACGGACCATGTTGACGATCGCAAGCAGCACGACCGCACCGAGGAACGACGAGATCAGCGAGCGGATATCAAGCGCGCCCGAGGTGATCGGAGCGCCGCCGATGTACGGGGTAATGACATAGCCGGCGAGCACTGCGCCTACGATGCCTACGACGACGTTGAGGATGATGCCCTGCTGGCCATCAGTGCGCATAACGATGCTCGCCAGCCAGCCGATAACGCCACCGACGATCAGAGTGATAATCAAACCCATTGCCATTCTCCTGTTGTATGGCTGCTAAACGACGAAATCGGAGGTTGGTTCCAAGCCGATCCCGCAGACGTTCAATCGTCCTGCAGCGACAGGAGTGCCTTCTCGCCCGGATCGAGCCACTTGGTCGGGCGCGGACTGGGCGGCAAGTCGCCGCTCACTGCGGCTTCCAGCACATCGGGGTGGATGTAACTCTTGCGGGCAATTGCCGGGGTGTTGCCCAGCTCGTTGGAAACCGGCCCGGCCAGTTCCCTGACGGTCGGCTTGCGGCCGTGGCGGACCAGCCGCATGGCTTCGCGCAGCGCGCCGGCCGAGGCATGCCAGGTGCGAAAGTACTTGGCAGAGAAGCTCGGTCCGATCTTGTCCTGGATATAGGCGTTGATGTCGGTCGGCGTGATACCCGAAATCGCACCATCGGCGGTGCGATACTGGAACACCGCTTTGCCGGGGAGCCTGGCCAGCTTGCGGACGATCCGGATCACGCGGCTGTCGTGGACTTCGACCGCCTGCTTCTTGCCCGACTTACCGGTAAATTCGAACCGGATGCGCGAACGCTCGATGGTCATGTGCCGGCGCAGCAGAGTGGTCGCGCCGAAGCTCTTGTTGGCCCGGGCGTAGGCGAGGTTGCCGACGCGAATCCGGCATTCGTCAAGCACGCGAATGACGGTGGCGATCACCGTGGTTCGATCGTATGCCTCGCCGCCCAGGTCACGCTCTACCGCCGCGCGCAGCCGCGGCAGGCGACGTCCGAATTCGATGCAGCGATCGAATTTGTCAGCGTCCTGCACCGCGCGGAAATCGGGGTGGTAGCGGTACTGGCGCCGTCCGCGCGAATCATAGCCGATGCCCTGGATCGGACTGTCGGGATCGGGACTGAGCCAGCAATCGACATAGGCCGGGGGCAGGCCGATGCGGTTAAGCCGGGCGATTTCGTCAGGCTTGGTGATCTCGCGCCCGCGCGGATTGAAATAGCGCCATGACTTGCCTGCGCGCTTTCTGGTGATGCCGCGTCGTCCTGCTATATACTGCGAAGCCATTTCCTGCGCGTACTCCAATGCCTTGCGAAGGCATGGCATCGACCGGCAAACGCGCCGCCTGAAGCATCGTTCCTGTGGCTTTGCTTGCGTATCGCGCCGCAAGCGGCTATGCACGTCGCGCTACGTCGCTTGAGACGGGACTTTGGGCGCTTCGGCACCCTTTCTCTCCTATTCACGCCTCCTGCTCCGCCGGCACAGTGCCTGCGGATCATTCTGCTATCCGTGAAAGGAACAGATTATGCCCGTGGGCACCGTAAAATTTTTCAACGCCGACAAGGGTTATGGCTTCATCGCACCGGATGATGGCGCACCGGACAACTTCGTCCACATCAGTGCCGTCGAACGTTCGGGCATGACCACGCTCAACAAGGACCAGCGCATCAAGTATGAGCTGGAAACCGATCAGCGCGGCAAGACCTCGGCTGTGAACATCGAAGCGGCGTAAACCTTTCGGTTTGCCGCAGGCCGCAAGGCCGGCGGCACCTTCACCAGCTAGCGCGGGCGCGGACCTTTACGGTTCGCGCCCGTTTGCTTTGGCCCGCCGGGCTTGAACGGCTTTGCCCCGCCCTTGAACGGCGGCTTCTGCCCCGGACGACCAGCGCGCGGTGGTTTGCGGTCAGTGCGCGGAGCTGAACCCGGTGCGACGCCGAGCTGCTTGCGCACCTCGGGTTTGGCTGCGGGTTCGTAGGGCTTTTTGTAAGGTTGCTTGGCCGGCTGCTCGTCCGCATGGACAGGCCGCGCTTCGCGCTGCGGAGCCGGAGCGCGGGTTTCGCTGCGCTTGACCGGTGCACGGGCAGGTTGCCGGGGCGACTGACCGCTGCCCTGACCGCCGCCCTGCGCGCCTTCGGGCGAAGGTTCGATACGAATTCCGCTTTCGTCCTCGGCGCCTTCGGTCAGCGTGCGCTGCAGGGCTTCGCGGACCTTGGCCTCGATGCTGCGGGGCACCTGGAA
Organism: Novosphingobium sp.; assembly: GCA_031410955.1. Lineage (GTDB taxonomy): Bacteria > Pseudomonadota > Alphaproteobacteria > Sphingomonadales > Sphingomonadaceae > Novosphingobium. Next base: position 10,783 of record JANOAD010000074.1, read on the forward strand.
GAAGGTCTCGTTGGCGGCGATGCGGATCGCGCCGATCTCGTTGCGGGTGATGTGCCCGCGGCGGCACAGCAGCGGCAGGATCCAGCGCGGGTCGGCGTTCTGACGGCGGCCGATGTCCATGCGAAACCACACCGTATCGTCGAACCCTTCGCGGTGGTGCGACTTGTCGGCGCGCGGATCGGCGCCGCGTGCCGATAGGTCGATCAGCTCCTCGGGCTCGGGCATCGCCTTGCTGTGCTGGCGGACCAGGGCGACCGCGAGATCGAGCGCGCCGCGCTGATCGAGCAGGCGCTGCGCCAGTTCCAGTTCCTCGGGCGTACCTTCGACCGGTTCGAGCAAGGTCTCGAACAACCGCTGGCGGTCGCGTTCGCGGATCATCTCGGCGCTCGGCACTTCGGCCGCGGTCGCATTGATGCGCGCGCGGCGGAGCATTTCCTCGACCCGCCGCCGGCGCGGGTAAGGGACGACGATAACCGCGGTGCCCTTGCGCCCGGCGCGGCCGGTGCGGCCCGAACGGTGCTGCAAGGTCTCCGCATCGCGCGGCACCTCGACGTGAACCACCAGGCTGAGTGAAGCGACGTCGATCCCGCGCGCGGCAACGTCGGTCGCGACGCAGACCCGGGCGCGGCCATCGCGCAGCGCCTGCAGCGCGTAATTGCGCTCGTTCTGGCTGTGCTCACCCGACAGCGCGACCGCGGCGAACCCGCGTTCGACCAGCGTGGCGTGCAGATGGCGGACGTTGTCGCGGGTCGCGCAGAACCGCATCGCGGTGTCGGCTTCGTGGAAGCGCAGCAGGTTGATCACCGCGTTCTCGATGTCCGAGGGGGAGACCGCGACGGTCTGGTAATCGATATCGCCGTGGCCGCGGTCGTCGCCGACGGTCGAAATGCGCAGCGCATCGTGCTGATAGCGCTGGGCCAGGGCGGCAATAGGGCGCGGCATGGTGGCGGAGAACATCAGGGTGCGGCGCGTGTCCGGCGCTGCATCGAGGATTTCCTCAAGATCGTCGCGGAAGCCCATGTCGAGCATCTCGTCGGCTTCATCGAGCACGATGTACTGAATCGCCGAGAGGTCCATTGCCCCGCGTTCGAGATGATCGCGCAGCCGCCCCGGGGTGCCGACCACGATATGCGCGCCGTGGTTCAGCGCGCGGCGCTCCTTGCTCGGGTCCATCCCGCCGACGCAGGTGGCGATCCGGGCGTTGGCCTTGGCGCACAGCCAGGCCAATTCGCGGCTGACCTGAAGGGCAAGTTCGCGGGTCGGGGCGATCACCAGCGCGAGCGGCGCTGCGGCCACCGGCAGTGTCGCGCCATCAGCCAGCAGTTCGCGCAGCATGGCGATACCGAAGGCGATGGTCTTGCCCGAGCCGGTCTGCGCAGAGACCACAAGGTCGCGGCCTAGCGCTTCGGGTTCGAGCACCGCAGCCTGGACGGAGGTCGGCTCGGTATAGCCTTTTTCGGCAAGAGCAAGGGCGAGCGGTTCGGGGAGATTTTCGAAAGACATGAATATCAACAATGGGTTGCGGCGCGGCGCACCGGCTTGGCGGGGCGGACGTCTGGGAACTGGGTGTCGGGTTTTGGGTACGCGGCTGGGCGATTAAGCCAAGGCAGTCTCGCGCGCCTCTAGACGCTTAAGCGTTCAAACGCCACCGACATTTAAGCCGATCGTATAGGGCACCACGCCGCGGTGGTCTGGGTCGACGCTGATCGTGCGGTCGCTTGGCGGGAAGGCGCGCTGGTCGCAATCCGCACGCGGACAGATCCGGCACGAAATGCCGATCCGGGTCGCCGCGCTGACGGCGGTGAGCGCAAGCCCATCGGCATAGACGAATTCGCCGGCGTGCTCGGCCTCGCAGCCCAGCGCCACCGCATAGCGCCGCGGGGCGCGGGCGTAGCTGCCCGATGGCTTGACCAGCCCTTTGGCCATCGAAACGTAGCGCACCCCGTCGGGCGTCTCGGCGAGCTGGACGAGGATCCGGTCGGGGATCGCCACCGCCTCGTGGACGATCCACAGCGGACAGGCCCCGCCGAACCGGGCGAACTGCAGCCGGGTGGCCGAATGCCGCTTGGTGATGTTGCCCGCCATGTCGACCCGGCAGAAGAAAAACGGCACCCCGCGCATGTCCTCGCGCTGCAGCGTCGAGAGGCGGTGGCAGGTCTGCTCGAAACTGGTGCCAAAGGCCTGCGCGAGCCGGTCGATGTCATGGCGCAATGCGCGCGCCTCCGTACGGAAGCGGCGGTACGGCATCAGCAGCGCGCCGGCGGCGTAATTGCACAGTCCGACGAACAGCAACTGGCGCGAGGCGGCGCTGCGCAGGGCCGCGCCTTCGACCACGGCGGCGATCTCATCCTTGAGCGCCAGCGCGGCGAGCTGATGGGCGAGCTGGAAGCGGCGGCTTTCAGCGGGCTGGCCGGGATCGATGGTCAAGTGGCCCATCTCGGCGTCGAAACTGCGCAAGCCGGCCTGCCCCGAATAGATTAGCGAGACGGACAAAGCATCGCGCAGGTAAGCCTCGATGGCCCCGGTCGCGGGAGATAGACCGCCCAGCTTACCCGCCAGCGCCTCGGCCGCGCGGTCGATGGAATCGACATAGTTCCCTGCCAGGTGAAACCAGTCGCGCACTTCTTCCCACGGCAGGCGGGGCCCGCCGCCGGTATCGGCGGTCAGTGCCTCGTCGATCATTTGCAGGCGTTGCCCCGCGCGGCGATAGGCTTCGTGCAGTGCGACGAACCGCTCGGCCAGCAGCGGCTGCTGCTCGGCAAACCGGGCAAGCTGCGCCGCATCCATGGCTTCGGCGAACAGCGGATCGGCATTGGCCTCGCGCAGCGCCGCCAGCCGCGTCTCGCTGGCGCCTGCGCCAATCTCGCGCCAGTCGAGCGGGAAAGCGCGGGCGAGGCGCTCGACCAGCACCGGGGTCAGCGGGCGGTCGTCATGCTCGAGCTGCGAAAGGTAAGAGGTGCTGATCTGCAACGCGGCGGCCAGCTGCGCCTGCTTGAGCCTGCGCTCTGTGCGGATGGCGCGAAGCTGGGCTCCGGCAAAGATTCGGCGTTGGGACATAGGTCCTCCGGGCTGGCGTTGGCGCGCGGCCTTCGACAGGCTCAGGCTGAGCGGGTCTTGTGGCAGGACCCAATCACCAACACCCGCTCATGCTGAGCCTGTCGAAGCACACGCGCAGCTATCGCCGTGTCTCCGATACTTTGCAAACTATCACTTCGCAACTTTGCAATTTCACATTGGACATTGCCCACGCCGCGCCGCAGACCGCACGCTTCGTCAATTGTCCCGGAGCAAGCATGTCTGCAAACGTCGCCGAAATGGACCAGCGCCGCGCTGCCGCGCGGCTTGGCGGGGGGCAGAAGCGGATCGATGCCCAGCATGCCAAGGGCAAGCTGACCGCGCGCGAGCGGCTGACGATCCTGCTCGATGAACATAGCTTCGAAGAGCTCGACATGTACGTCGAGCATAACTGCACCGACTTCGGGATGGAGGACCAGATCGTCCCGGGTGATGGCGTGGTCACCGGCAGCGGCACCATCAACGGCCGGCTGGTCTATGTCTATTCGCAGGACTTCACCGTGTTCGGCGGCTCCTTGTCGGAACGCCACGCGCAGAAGATTTGCAAGGTGATGGACACCGCGATGAAGCTGGGGGTGCCGGTGATCGGGCTCAATGACAGTGGCGGCGCGCGTATCCAGGAAGGGGTGGCGAGCCTTGGCGGCTATGCCGAGGTGTTCCAGCGCAACGTGCTGGCGAGCGGGGTGATCCCGCAGCTCAGCCTGATCATGGGGCCGTGCGCGGGCGGGGCGGTCTATTCGCCGGCGATGACCGACTTCATCTTCATGGTGAAGGATTCGAGCTATATGTTCGTCACCGGGCCGGATGTGGTCAAGACGGTGACCAACGAGGTGGTGACGCAGGAGGAACTGGGCGGTGCCATCACTCACACCACCAAGACCAGCGTCGCCGATGTCGCCTACGAAAATGACATCGAGGCGCTGCTGGCGGCGCGCGATTTCTTCGATTTCCTGCCCGAGAACAACCGCAGCGGCGTGCCCGAACGGCCGACCGACGACCCTTGG
>JANOAD010000075.1:0-50058 GCA_031410955.1 Novosphingobium sp.
GCCCCACTCCTGATCGCAACCCGAATGGGACGAGACTGCAGGCTTGGTTCCCGCCAGCGAATAGAGCGAGTTGCCGTCAGGCAGCCCCAAACCACAAGTAGAGCTGAGCAAATGGTGAACGTCCGCAGATTGTTGGGATTCTGAAAAATATGCAATTGCACGGAAATGATCATCAAACGATGGGGATGACTGGTTCCGCCGACAAAGCTGTCGTTAGCGTTGCCATCCGGACTTCCCGAAAACCGCCATCTGTTCAGCTAACCTATGTACCTGGCTCACGGCTGCTTTCGGAATTCGGGTTTGGGCGAGGTAATGTCTCGAATGGGGTGGTAAGCGGACATCGTGCCACGTGCGATAGCCTTGCTGCATAAGTGATGTGATCTGAACTTGATCACGATATAGGCGAGTACTGGCATAGCCCCTTTTGGCGATTGCAAGATTGCCGAGAACTGGAACCGCGCGCAGATGACCAACCGTAAAATCCACCGCTGGCTGAGTGTTATCGGGCTGGGTTTTTTCCTCTCGGTTGCGGCAACCGGGATCTGGCTTCAAATCGAAGCGATCTTTGGCGAGGACGAAGCGGCCCGTGAAGCAATGGCAACGCTCACTTCACCCGCAACGCTTTCAGCGCCGCTTCCGTCTAATTCAGCATCGCTCGACAAGGCGCGCAGCGTCATTCTCGCCCGCTATGGCAATCGTCCGGTTGCTTCAATTGATTGGGTCATCAAGGCTAAAGTTCCCGCCTACGTCTTCCATCTCGACGGCGCGGAACCAATCAAGGTAACGGTCGGCACTGCAACCGCCGCAATCATAAAGTCCGAACCTGATGGCGAAGATTGGGTGGTGCGCCTGCATACGGGCGAGATATTGGGCGACGGCGGCAAGTTTCTAGGACTGGCATGGGGACTGGCGCTGGTCGCCATGAGCATCACCGGCATCATCCTCTATCTCAAGATGCTGCGGGCGCGGCGCACCGGAGCGGCGGGCAAGGTGAGCGGCTGGCGGAGGTATTTCTGGTGAGGTTTTTCCTCACCGCAATGGTCTTGCCGCTGCTGGCGGTCACGGCAACGCCCACTTTGGCGCAATCGACTCCAACACCCGATGCCCCTCCAGTACTGTCGTTTAATCCTGACGCGGGCGCTGTCGTGCAGTCTGGCGATTTCCGCATAACCGCCTGGGGCTTTGCCGAACGGTTGATTGATCCAGACGGCAAGGATAGTTGGCGGCGGGTGCGGCAAGGGGCAGAGTTCGATCTGCCGCGTATTACGCCCCATTTGCGCGCTGCGGTCGTCTATGAAGTCGATCTGACCAACAGCGATTTCTTCCGCAACGGGCCGTTCCGCCGCAATTTCGAGAACCTGTTCGTGTCGCTCCAGGATGCCGACGATCCGGGCAAGTTCCGGGTGCTATTCGGGCACAACACCCACATTCTGTCGCGCGACGACAACCTGTCATCAGGCAATCTGCCAACGATCAACCGTTCGCTGATTTTGGAAGAGCATGGTTCGGTCAATACCTTTGGCGCGCAGATGGGGTTCCAGGTGCAAAGAGCACTGTCGCCCAAAGCCACGATCCAGTTCTCGCTGGGAGATAACCGGGGTTCGCTCAACGCCGGAGAATACCACGGCAGCATTGGTCGCTCGGTCGCGGGCAAGCTCCTGTTAACGCCCGTCAATGACGCGCAAGGTGGACGTAAGCTGACACTCGGCTTTGCCAGCGATTATACGAGCGGCATCACCAATCGCAGCTTCACGCTGGGAACGGCGATTGCAGCAGCTCCGCTGGGGGGTGTTCTGGCAACGGGCGGCAAGCTGACTTTCGAAGCGGATGCGGCCTATACCTTCCGGTTCGCGGGCCGTCCGACGACAATCGAGGGCGAGGTGATCCGTTCGCGGTTCTCGGGCAGCAAGAGCGACGTGCTGGGCGGCTATGTCATGGGGCAAGTTTCATTGTTCGACGCGCCCAAATCGGGCGATCTCGACCTGTTCCTGCGCTATGATTTTGTCGACCTCGGGCAGGACACGATCACAGGACGCGCCCGACAAAGTGCAGTTCGCACGGGATTCAACTACAATTTGCCCTTCACCGGCAAGCTCGTCAGTCTGCACCTTGAATATGCCCACAACACTGTCAGTGGCCCTGCCGCCATCGTCACCGCTCCAAATCCGGGAGACGAGGTCCGCATCGGAATCAGGATCAGTCTCCAGCGCTATCAGCGGCATTGAGGTGAGCGTGGGGCAGCACAACGCGGACCGCCGTCCCCGCATTCCCCGTGCGGTTTGGGCGCTGGGGTTTGTCAGCATGTTCATGGATATCTCGTCAGAGATCATCCACGCGCTGCTGCCGTTGTTCTTGACCACGACACTCGGGGTGAGCATCGCCATGGTCGGGCTGATCGACGGGATTGCCGAGGCAACGGCTTCGATCACCAAAGTGTTCTCAGGCTATATTTCGGACCGGATCGGGCGACGCAAGCCGCTGATCCTTCTGGGTTATGGGCTGGGTGCCTTGAGCAAGCCGCTGTTCGCTCTGGCTGGCTCAGCGCCAGTGGTGCTCGGCGCACGGTTTGCCGACAGGATCGGCAAGGGACTGCGCGGGGCCCCGCGCGATGCGCTGGTTGCCGATGTCACGCCAGTTGCCATTCGTGGGCGGGCTTTCGGGCTGCGCCAGTCGCTCGATACGGTTGGAGCGTTCGCTGGCCCGCTGCTGGCCATTGGGCTGATGGCTACCTTTGCCAACGACATGCGCCCTGTCTTCTGGGTTGCAGTCATCCCGGCAATACTGGCCGTTCTTTTCGTGATATTTGGCGTGGAAGAACGGAACGATCCTGCGGTTCAAAAGCCGGAGCGCCTGCCTATTGCCTTTGCCGATCTCAAACGCCTTGAGCGTCCGTTCTGGGGCGTTGTCGCGCTTGGCGTCATCTTTACGCTCGCGCGGTTCAGCGAAGCATTCTTGATCCTCAAGGCATCAGCCGAGGGGCTCCCGCTGACCTATGCGCCCGCCGTGCTGGTCGCCATGAATGCGGTTTATGCGCTCGGTGCCTATCCAGCGGGCATTGCCTCCGATCGAGTGCCAGCGCGCATTCTTCTGGGGTGGGGACTGGTCTGCCTCATCTTGGCCGATCTTGTCCTGGCGCTGGTTTCAGGACTGGCCGGGGCGTTCGCCGGGATCGCACTCTGGGGTTTGCACATGGCGCTCACGCAGGGCCTGATGGCCAAGCTGGTCGCGGATCGGGCACTCGCGGAATTGCGAGGGTCGGCTTTCGGACTGTTCAATCTCGCGACAGGAACAGCGTTGCTCGCAGCCAGTGTTGTCGCGGGTCTAATGTGGGACAAGCTCGGATCGAATGCACCCTTTCTTGCCGGTGCAGCCATCGCCGCAGCCGCGCTTGTGGCACTGACTTTCAACAGAAGTGCCAGAGGACTGCCTGTTTGAGCATCCCTGCCGGAATGACACTTCCAGCAGTCTTTCAATACCGATATGGAGTTCGTGCACGAACTCTTGCTCGGGCTCATTTTGGCCTGCTCTGTAGAGTTCCGCTGATTCGCGCGGAGGCCGCTTTCGGGTCGTAAGCGGACTGTCCGGTTTCGGACTGGAAACGCTAAAAGCGGACATGGCCGTGCGTTGCCTAGATCGTCTGCTTCCCAAAATCTCAATCCATGAGCTGCCGTTCCGGTCTGTCCGACATTCCAGCCGTTCCAATTGCGATTTGCTCTGGCAGGGGAACGTCCCGTTTCAGGCAAGACTCGTTAGCTACCAGATGGCGCGGTTGGAGCGCCAGGCGCCAACCAGAAAAACAACTTTCCTACAGCCCCCCAACTGACATAGCTGACTCGCCTCCCCCACCCGCGGAGGCAACCACAGTGTCCAGAAAATTCACCCAGGTCCGCGTCAACGCCTTTCTCACCGCGCTTGCCCAAACCGGCAACCAGACGCTCGCCGCCGAGCGGGCGCGGGTTTCGCGGTCTTGGGTCACGCTCCAGCGCTCGGCCGATCGCGCGTTCGATGCGGCAGTGTTGGCAGCGATTGACGCGGCGCGGGCGGCGTTGCGGGCGCAGGTTGAGGCTGGGGCTGGGGCGGGTTCTGAGGCTGGGGCCGATGCGAGGGTTGAGGCTCAACGGGGCGGCACTTGCAAGCCTGCCAGGGGCCTTGCCTACCTCGATGGGGTGGAGCTGGTGGTGCGCGGGACCGGCGGATCGGTGCTCGGCCCCACCCCGGGCGGGGGCAAGCGGGTGCAGGTGGCGCGGGCGCGGGCGGGGCAGTGGTCGCCGCGCACCGAGGAGCGGTTTCTTTCTGCGCTGACCGCGAGCTGCAACGTCAAGGCGGCTTGCGCCGAGGTTGGGCTGACCCCGGCTTCGGCCTATAACCACCGGCAGCGCTGGCCGCGCTTTGCCGAACGCTGGGCGGCGGCGGTGGAGGTCGGCTATACCCAGCTGGAGTTCGCGCTGATCGAGGCGGGGTGCAATCCGCTGTCGGGCGCGGGCCTGTCCCAGGTTGCGCCGCTGACCGCGATGACCTTTGCGCAGGCGCTCCACCTGCTGCACATGCACAAGCACGCGGCGCGGGGGCTGGGCAAGCGGCCCGGCCTGCCGCCGCGCGAGGCCGACATCGAGGTGGTGCGCGCCGAGCTGATCCGGCGGGTGGACGTGATGCAGCGGCACGCTGGTCGGGGCCAAGCGCGCTAAGCCGCCAGCTTGCTCTCGCTGTCCTGCGCTTCGGCCAGCAGGATGCGGTTGCGGCCCTCGAGCTTGGCCCGGTACAGCGCCGCATCGGCGGCCTGCAGCGCGGCGCGCGGGTCAGCGTAGTCGAACACCTGCGCCACTCCGGCGGAGAAGGTCACCTGTCCGAACGGGGTATCGTTGGCGCGGTTGACCAGGCGGCGTCCGGCGAGTTCGCTGCGCACCAGGTCGAGCCGCTGCTTTGCCTGCTCGGGCGTCCGGCCGCGCAAAAGCACCACGAATTCCTCGCCGCCGTGGCGCGCCACGTGGCAGCGGTCGTCGGAGACCTGCGCGAGCATTTCGGCCACCAGGCGCAGCACCCGGTCGCCTGCGTCATGGCCATGTTCGTCGTTGACCCGCTTGAAGTGGTCGATGTCGCAGAACACCACGCAGAGCGGCTCGCTGACTTGTTCGGCGGCGCGATATTCGCTCTCGAACACCGCTTCGAAGGCGCGGCGGTTGGGGAGGCCGGTCAGGTGATCCTCTTCGGATTCCTTGCGGGCTTCGTCGAGCCGCCGCTTGAGCGCGCGGGTCTGGGCCGAACTGCGCAGCATCTGGCGTTCGACCTCGTGGGTGCGGCGCAGCATGGCCTTGCCGATCTGGGCCATCTCGGAGATCACCGCGCTGGCCTTGGCGACCCGTTCGAGTTCGCCGATCTGGCCGGTGAGGGCGCTGTGGTATTCGCTCGCCGCGCCGTGCGCCTCGCGGGTCGATTTGCCGAATTCCTCGACGCTGGTTTCCAGTCGCTGCATCAGATCGCGCAGCTCCGCAGCTTCGCCGGAAATATCGCGGCGATCGGTGATGTCCTGCAACCATTCATGCGTGAGCTCGCGGCCGGAGCGGATGCGCCGGTCGATTGCGAGTGACAGGTCCTCGTCGGCGCGGGTCAGGAAGGTCCAGGCGACGGACAGCGTGACCGTCGTGACGGGCAGGCCATGCTGATCGAGGAACCGGCCGATCTCCGCGAGGTGCTGTCCCTGCGAGCTGTGTGCCGCTGGCGCGTGGAACACCGCCTCGGGAGCGTCGTCCCCGGGTTTGCGGCCAAGGCCAAGCAGTCGCAGCAGCCCAAAGCCGTGACGCGGGGCATCGGAATATCGGGTTGCATTGTCCATGCACCGCTGAACGGCGCACCGCGGGCAGAATTAACCCGGTTGCGTGCCTGCAGCTAGCGGACCCGCGGGCCGCCGAACGGCAGCGGCGGGGGCGGGCGGCGGTGTCCACGCGGCAGCTGCGCCTGGTAGGCGCGGCCGCAATGCTCGACGCAATAGGGGAACCCGGGGTTCACCTTCACGCCGCAGAAGTGGAAGTCAGGCTCCCCCGGGTGGCCCATCGGCCAGCGGCAGATGCGGTCGTTCAGGTCGAGCAGGCTCGTCTTGTCAGCCATCTCCGCGCTCGGCTTGGCCGGCACCAGGCGGCGCGGCGGTGCGGGCGGGATCGGGGCCTGCTGGTCACCCGGACCCTGCCGGAGGAAGCCGCCGGGGCCGACCGAAACGATCCGCGGCATGGCCGGGGCGGGGTGGGCCTGAGAGCCATCGGCATTGGGCGTGGCCGGGGCAGCAACGCGCGGCGCGACGGGGCGCCGCTCGGGAGCCGGGCGCGGGGGCGCATCGGCCTTGGGCGCGCGCGGGGTGGTCGGCGCGGATGCTGAGGCTTCCTTCTCGTTCGCCTTGACCGGCGAAGGGCGGGCCTTCAGTCCAAGCCGGTGCGCCTTGCCGATCACCGCGTTGCGGCTGACTCCGCCAAGCTCTTCGGCGATCTGGCTGGCGGTGGAACCACCTTCCCACATCTTGGTCAGCTTATCGATCCGCTCGTCGGTCCAGCTCATGCCTTGATTCTCTTTCCTGCCGCGGGCGTAGGCCCGCAAAACGTCAATGATACGGAACAGTGCCCGCAAACTTGCTATCCGGGCCGCGCGGCGATAGTCGCCGAAGCATGGCCGATCAACCCAATCCCGCGACAAATCCTGCCAACGCCGCTGCGCTTGCCGCATCGCCGCTACCCGGATTTCCCGAACGGGGAGTGCCCGTGTTCAGCGGTTTCAACCGCCTTGGGCTGTGGACGCTCTATATGAAGGAGGTCCGCCGTTTTTTCAAGGTTCAGACGCAGACGATCTGGGCCCCGGCGATGACGACGCTGCTCTACCTGATGATTTTCACCGTCGCGATGGGGCGGGGGGGGCGTGAAGTGCTCGGTGTGCCCTTCGCCAGCTTCATCGCGCCGGGGCTGATCGTGATGGGCATGGTCTCCAACGCCTTTGCCAATACCAGCTTCAACTTTCTGGCCGGCAAGATCCAGGGGACGATCGTCGACTACCTGATGCCGCCACTGTCGAACGTCGAACTGATGATCGGCCTGATTGGTGCGGCGGTGACCCGCGCGGTGCTGGTCGGCCTTGCAATTGCCTTGGCGATGCTGCTGTGGCCGGGGGTAACGCTGTACCTGGCCCACCCTTGGGCGGTGGTCTATTTCGGGCTGGTCGGATCGACCCTGCTCGCGATCATCGGCCTGATCACCTCACTGTGGGCGGAGAAGTTCGACCATGCAGCCATGGTCACCAACTTTGTGATCACCCCGCTGACCATGCTTTCGGGCACCTTCTACGTGATCCACAACCTCTCGCCTGCATTCCAGGCGGTGAGCCGCGCCAACCCGTTCTTCTACGTGATCTCGGGCTTCCGCTTCGGCTTCCTCGGCCAGAGCGACATCGGCGCGACCAACGCGGCGGTGTTCAACGGTGCCCTCTACCTCGGGCTGCTCACGCTGGTGATGGGCTGGGTGCTCTACGCGCTGCTCAAGAGCGGGTGGAAGCTCAAGAGCTGACGCTCAATGCGTCAATGAAGCTCGCAACCGGTAGCGACCCTTGGCGAAATCCTCGAACAGCTCGGACACCGACGGGTGGTCGATCGGGCCGCTCTCGCCGTCTTCCAGCAGGTTCTGCTGGCTGACATAGGCGGTGTAGCTCGAATCCCCGTTTTCGGCGAACAGGTGGTAGAACGGCTGTTCGCGGGTCGGGCGCACTTCCATGGGGATCGATTCGTACCATTCCTCGCTGTTGGCGAAGACCGGATCGATATCGAAGATCACCCCGCGGAAATCGAACATCTTGTGGCGCACGACATCGCCGATGCCGAACCGCGTGCGCACCGCACGGGGAGCATCGATCTGGCGTCCCGCCTGGGGGGAATAGAAGGAAGCGCGGTCCATTAGCGGCAATATAAGGGGTTGATTGCGCATAAACAACGGCTGCGTGGCCGCAGTCCCCGAAATGTGCGGGGAAGGGGCTTGGCAACCGCTTCGCCTTGGGCTAACCGCGCGGCTCTTCGACCCCCGGAGCCGCGCTCCGGACCCAAGCATATCTCGCGGAGAGGTGGCAGAGTGGTCGATCGCGCCGCACTCGAAATGCGGTTTACGGAAACGTAACGTGGGTTCGAATCCCACCCTCTCCGCCAGATAATCTCAGCACTTGTCTCCGTCTTCAGGGCTGCACAAGAGATGGCCGACTCTGGCGGACGTATGAGCAGCACAACCAACTCCGTTGCGGCCATGGTCAAATATTACCACGGTTCTGGCGGGCGGCGCGCAACACTTGCGAAGGCAGCGGCGCAAAAGAATTCGAAAGTAATAGCTAAACTATTGTTGCGATCTCCCGATTAATTTTGAGACCGGACATGACAGCGGTGCGTCATGACGCTTCGTGGGCGTGGGTTCGGGGTCTGTGAGGGATTTCCATGGTCGCTATAGTCAGTGGATCGGGGCTTGGGCTGCAGCGGACGTCGGGCTCTTTGCTGGGATCGGCAGGGCAGCTGGGCGGGGCAGGCCTCGGCCGCGATGGGGGCGGGGTTTGGGTTAACGCCGCGACCGGGAACCTGGTGCTCAGCCGTCAGGACGAGGTCTTGGTGGCGACCGGCGGCGATGTGCTGGCAAGCCGGACTTATAACTCGCGTGGTCTTTTGAACGACGACAATGGCGACAACTGGCGGATGGGACTGACCCGCCGGGTGGTGCAAACTTCGGGCAGTTACGGCACGGCCGGGAGCACGGTGACGCGGACCGACTGGGACGGCTCGGAGCTGGTTTACACCTGGGATGCAGGCCGCAATGCCTACGTCAGCAAGGAAGGCGCTGGCGCGTTCGATACGGTTGCGCTGGCGGGCAATACCTGGACCTGGACCGACGGCGACAGCCGCGGCACCGAGCTTTATGACGCGGCGAACAGCGGCCGGATCACCGCGCAGAAGGACGCCGATGGCAACGCCACCACATACACCTATGGCGCCAGCAACCCGCTCTTGATCACTTCGGTCACCAGGCCGACGCAGGACCAGTACGTCTTCACCTATTCGGGCAACAACCTGACCAGCGTCAAACTGCGCAAATACGATGTGCCAAGCGGGACCTATACCGAGACCACCACCACCCGGTACACCTACGATGCGCAAAACCGCTTGTCGCGGGTCGATGTAGATTTCACCCCAGGCGACGGTACGGTGGCCGATGGGAACAGCTATTGGATCCAGTACACCTACAAGGATTCAACCTCGCGGCTGGTGACCGGGATTACCCAGAAGGACGGGACCAGCTTGACAGTGGTCTACGACGGCGCAAACCGCGTCCAGTCGGTGACCCAGGCGATGGACACGGGAGTCTCGCAGACCACCACCTTTGCCTACAATCCTGACCCCACGGACGCCAACAAGACCGTTACCAAGGTGGTGATAGACGCTGGGGGTCAAAGCCTGGTCTACCGCTTCACCAGCAACAATGCCACCGGGCTGCTTACGCGCCTCGAAGAGCCGGCGCCGGTCAACGGCGGAGGAAATCCTACCTTCAAGACCTACGACTACGATGCAGATGGCAATGTGCTTGCCGCCAGGACATTCGGCAGCCTGGCCGATGTGGGCAACGATGCACTGGCGCTCGAAATCGCGCGCAGCCGATACGATGCCAACGGCAACCTGCTCGAACGGGTGTTCGGCGATAGCAGCGCGGTCTTCTATACTTATGGCGCGCTCAACGAGGTTCTGACCGAAACCCATTACACCGGCTTTGATGCCAATGGCCTGGCTGACGGCGCCGCGCCGAGCGGCACTGCAATGGTCACCCGCTATGTCTATGACGAAGCGGGCAACGGCGTCGCCGACGATGGCACCGCGAGCGGCGACGATGCCGCCGAAAAGCACTTGCGCTTCACGATCAGCGCCGAAGGGCGGGTGACCGAATATCGCTACGATGCCACTGGCCGGCTGACCGCCAGGATCGACTATGTCGGCAATGCCTATGCCGGAAGCATCTGGACCGAAGCGGCGCTTGCCGGTTTTGTCGCCGGGGCCGACAAGTCCCAGACCCAGCGAAGCGACTATGGCTACGACTGGAGATCCAATGTTGCCCAGGTCATCAGCTATTCGGTGACTCAGGCAAGCGGCGCGGGCCATGGCAGCTACGACTATACCCAGATCGACTATACCTACGATATGGCCGGGCGGCTGCTTTCGCGCCGCACCTCGGGATACAATGCGCTAGGCGGCGAGCCGGCGCTGACCACCGAAACTTTCGTCTACGACAGCCTCGGCCGAGTGATCAGCGCAACCGATCTGTTGGGTGTGACCAGCACGATCGTGATCGACGATGGTGCGCGCACCACCACAATCACCACGCCCAATGAAGCGACCCGCACCCAGACCTTTGCGATCGGCGGAATGCTCAAGAGCGAGGCGGTTACGGCTGCCGGCACCGCGACGGCAACCACGACCTACAGCTACGATGCGCTGGGCCGACTGCGCAAGGCGACCGATGCCTCGGGACTGAGCACTTATTACACCTATGACCGGCAGAACCGGCTGACCGCGACGATCGACGCCGATGGTTCGATCTGCGAATACAGGTACGACGGTGCCGACCGGTTGGTCGCAACGGTCCATTATGCCACGGCGGCCTCGGCCGCGAGCCTGACCGCACTGGGCAATGCTGCCACCAACACCGAGGTGGCGACGATCCGTCCGGCGGTCTCGGCAAGCGACCGCTGGGCCTGGACGATCTACGATCATGCCGGGCAAGTGATCGAGACGATCGATGCTGCCGGCGCGGCGATCACGTTCAGTTACGATGGGGCCGGGCGGCTGGTTACGACCACGGCCTGGTCGGCCAAACTGGCGACCGGCACGGTCAACGGCGCCGACGGCATCAGCGGTTATCGCGCTGCGATCCCCACTTCCGCAGTCCTGCCAGCGGCAAATATTTCGGAAGACCGCATTACCCAGAACCTTTACGACAAGGGCGGCGCGCTGATCGGAACGGCGGCGCAGATCGCGGGATCAGGCGCTGGCCGGATCACCGAATATGTCTACGACAATGCCGGCCGGCTGCTCGATACGGTCAATTACGCCAATCTGGTTGCCCAGGCGAGCTGGCAGGGCAAGGGCCTGGCCGAGATCAAGTCGGCGCTCACGCTCGATGCCGCGAACGACATCCACAATTACCGGATCTATGATGGCCGCGGTCGCAAGATCGCTGCAATCGACGGCGCGGGCAATGTCACGCGCTATCACTACACCGCACGCGGCGATCTCGACCAGGAGATCCGCGGGCAGAAGGTTACTGCCGCCACCGCCTACACAATGGCGAACCTTCCGGCCGCGAGCGGCACGCTGGAGACCACACGCTGGTATCGCAATGCTGCCGGACTGGTCACCAGCCAGGTCCGCACGCTGACCAGCGGGACCGAGACCACCAGCTATGCCTATGACAATCGCGGGCGGCTGCTGACGCAGACCACAGCCGAGACGGTCTCGAGCGAGACCCGCACCCAGACCATGCGTTATGACGCCAAAGGGCGGCTCACCGGTCAGCTTTCGGGCGTGGGCAGCGCGGCGCTGGCCGCGCTCGGTGCCAGTCCGAGCCAGGCGCAGATCGATAGCGTCTATGCCACCTACGGCACCCGATACGCCTACGATGTCGCCGACCGGTTGATCCAGACCATTACCCCTGACGGCAGCGGCGCGAGCGGGGTCAAGACCTTCTACTATTACGACAGCGACGGTCAGTTGCGCTTCGAGATCAACGGTCTCGGCGAAGTCACCGAATATCGCTACAACGCGCTCGAGGATCGCAGCGATACGATTGCCTATGGCACGCTTCTGTCAAGTGCGACGCTTGCCACTCTGAGCGGCGGGCTGGTGACAGCCGCGATCACCAATTCTGTGCTGCCGGTGGCCCAGGGCGGGATCGGCGACAGTACCAAGGACAGCCGGGTCCAGGCGAGCTACGACAATCTCGGCCGGATTATCGCCGCGATCGATGCGCTGGGTTACACCACCACATCACAGTACAATGCCTTTTCGCAGGTCAACCAGGTCAATGGACCTACGGTTGCAGCCCCAAACCTTGGCGCACTGGTGAGCTACGGATACTACCCCGATGGCCAGCTCTCGTACTCCCAGACGAGCGTCAACGGCGTCAACGGCGCCGCGCTTTACCAAGGATACACTTACGATGCGGCCGGACGGCGAACCGGCGTTGCGCAGAACACCTATGACAACCGCACCAGCACCTGGGCCTATGACCGCGCGAACCGGGCCATCACCCAGCGAGACAATCTCTACAACGCAGCAACGCTTGGTTACGACTCTCGCTCGAACCTGATTTCTTCAACCGACCGCACCGGCAAGACCACAAGCTTCGCTTACGATCTGGCGAACCGCAATGTCACCATGACAACGGCGGAAGGCGTGTCAAGCTCGGTCAAGAAGAACGCTTACGGCCAAACCATCCTCTTGACCGATGGCAAGGGCAATACGACCAGCTACGCCTACGACAAGGACGGCAACCTCAAGACCGTCACCGATGCGGCCGGGACCACCACCAGCAATTACGACAATGCCGGGCGGGTCATCGATGTGATCGACGCCAAGGGTGTCGATACGCACTACACTTACGACGCAGTTGGCCGGGCTCTCACCGAAGTCAGCGATTACGGCTCGGGCAAGCTCAACCTTACCACCACCTATGCCTACGACGCCAAGGGCCAGGTCATCAGCGTCACCGATGCCAGCGGCATGATCACCACCTACAGCTACGATCTCAAGGGCGATAAGGCCCGGGTCGTGCAGG
This sequence comes from Novosphingobium sp., assembly GCA_031410955.1. Taxonomy (GTDB): domain Bacteria; phylum Pseudomonadota; class Alphaproteobacteria; order Sphingomonadales; family Sphingomonadaceae; genus Novosphingobium. The sequence goes on from JANOAD010000075.1 coordinate 12,825, forward strand.
ATGCGGGCAGCGGCAAGCTCAACCTCACCACCGATTTTGTCTACCGCGCCGATGGCAAGGTCATCTCGCAGACCGATGCGGTTGGCACCGCCCAGCAGCGCCGCACCGCGTTCGAATACGATACCGCCGGGCGGTTGACCAAGCGCACGCTCGATGCCGATGGGACGAACGCGCTTTCGACCAGCTATTTCCATGACGTCAACAACAACCAGATCGCGGTGGTCGAGGCGAGCAACACGGCCCAGGCCCGCACCACGCGGTTTGTCTATGATCTCAGCAACCGCCTGACTGCCACAATCGATGCGCTCGGCAATGTTACCCAGTACTTCTACGACGGCGAGGACCGCGCCGTATCGAGCCGGACCTTCATCAATGCGCTGAGCACGGCGCAGCTTGCCGCGTTCGCCGATCACGCCCAGCCCAACCAGTGGACCGAGACCTCGACAGCGGCAAACGGCGATCTGACCTTGACCAGGAAGGTCAAGGACCTGGTGACCAATGCGGTCACCTCGGCCACCGTGGCGACGCTCGCCGCCGCCCCAAGCGACCGCGTGACCCGCACATTCTATGATGGCGACGGCCGCGCGGTCTATGTGCTCGACGGCGAAGGCTACGCCATCCAGAACGTCTACGACAAGGCGGACAACGTCATCCAGACGATCCGCTATGCCTTGCAAACCAGCCTGACCAATAGTTCGACCACCGCCAATGTCGCGGCGCTATTCACCACCACGCAGAGCAATGGCGGGCTGGCAACCAACGTGCCGGCAAGCGCGGTGGTCACCACCTATGCGTATGACGCGGCCAATCGGCTCACCGATGTGACCGACGGCGAAGGGGCGGTGACGCACTTTGTACTCGATGCTCTTGGCCTCAAGACCGACATAACCGCCGGCTTCGGCACGGCTGATGCGGTGACCACGCATTACGTCTACGATGCGCTTGGCCGGGTCACCGACGAGACCCGCGCTTACAACACCGGTAATGCCAGCGATCCGGCCACCACCCATTACGTTTACGACGGGTTGGGCCGAGTCACCGATGCGACAGTCGCGTCCAACTCCACGTCCGGCGAAGCAGTCACCACGCATCGCACATACGATGCCTTGGGCCGCGTGCTGAGCGAAACGCGCGCGTTCGGCACAAGCGAAGCGGCAACCACCCAGTACGTTTACGACACGCTTGGCCGCGTGGTCAAAACGGTCGATCCGCTGAGCAACGCTTCGTACCTCTTTTACGACAACCTCGACCGGGTCACACAGCAGGTCGATGCCGAAGGCTATGTCACCAAGACCGAATATTTGAACGGCGCCGCCAACACCAGGGTCACCCGCTACTATACCAAGGCCACCAACGCTGCGACGCTGACCCCTTCGACCCAGCCTGCGGTCACCGCCGATGCGGCGCACGATGTGGTCGTTTACGCCTTCTACGACAAGGCCGACCGCCTGGTCTGGAGCGTCGATGGCGAAGGCTATGCGGTCAAGACCACCTACCAGATCGGCGGCTCGATCGCCTCGGTCACTCGTTATGCAAACAAGGCCAGCAACGCCGCGACATTGACGCTAGATGGCGCGCCAACGGTGACCGCCGGGGCCGATGCGACCACGCTATTCACCTATGATCGCAGCGGCCGGGTCCTCACCGCCACCGATGCTGAAGGCGGGGTGGAAAGCTACGCCTACGATGCGCTGGACCAGCGCACCAGCTTCACCAACAAGCTTGGCGGCACTACCACCTACACCTTTTACAAGACCGGCTTGGTCAAGACCGAGAGCGTCCAACAGAAGAGCTACGATGATACGGGCACCGCGCTGCTGGATGGAGCGGCCACGGCGAGCAGCGTGGTCACCACTTACACTTACGATCCGCGCGGCAATCTCAAAACCAAGGCGGTTGGATCGAACCTGGGCGCCAATGCACTTGTCACCAGCTATGCCTACGACAAGCTCGACCGGCCGACCCAGCAGACCGACCCGTTCTTTGCCAACCCCGATGGATCGGGCACGCTCACCCCAGTGAGCCAATGGGCCTACGACAAGCGCGGTGATGTCATCCAGCAGACCGCGTCCGATGGCGGCAAGACTTTCAGCTATTACGACAAGCTCGGCCGCAAGGTGGCGGAAGTTTCGCCGGTCGGCACGCTCAGCCAATGGACCTATGACGCAAACGGCAATCTCACCAATCAGAAGATCTGGTCGAGCAGCGTTGCGCTGCCCGGCACGGCGGGGGGCAGCCCGCCCGCGGCTTTGGCAAATGATACCGCGCGCGAGACCACGCTATCCTATGACAAAGTCGGCCGCCTGACCCAGACGGTGATCGTAGGCGTGCGCACCGGCAGCTACACCGGCACCGCTTACGTCACGACCGCGAGCCAGAACCTGACCAGCGCCAATCTCTACGACGGCTTCGGCAACCTGATCAAAGAGGTCGACGCCAACGGCAATGCGATCCACCACTGGTACGACCGCGCGGGCCGCGAGGTCGTCAAGCTCGATCAGGAACAGTACCTGACCGGCTGGACCCGCGATGCTGACGGCAATGTCACCGCCGAGACGAGGTTCGCCACCAGGTACGCCGGCACGTTCAATCCCGCGGCCGCCGCGCCGACGGTCAGCGCCGATGCGGTGAACGATCGGACCACCCAGTTCAGCTATGACAAGATGGGCCGGCGGCTTACCGAAGCGCGCCTCAATGTGATCGCCGCGACGATCAGCGGCAACACCGTCAGCACCGCGAGCCAGAGCGCCACTATCGGCTACAGCTACAACAAGCTTGGCGAGGTCTTGAGCAAGACCGAGGCAACCGGCGACAAGACCGACTACCAGTACGATGCGCAGGGCCGCCTGATCCGGCAGCTCGACGCGGTCCAGGCCGACTTCACCGCTTCGGGCGCAGCAACGGTCCGCCACGTCACCTACTTCAAGTATGACGGCGCCAACAATCTGGTCCAGGCCACCGAACGCGCCGAGGCGGGGAGCGCGGTAGCCGATGCTGCGCTAACCCCCGATGCGCCTGGCGCGGCCGCCACCGGCTACGTCGCGGGCGCGGCGGGCGATGATCGCATCACCAAAAACAGCTACAGCGGCGGCAAGCTGACGGCGATGACCGACGCCGCAGGCTTCACCCACAGCTATGTCTATGATGGCGCGGGGCGCAAGGCGGGCGAATACTACACCCGCACCAAGAGCGACGGCTCGTCCGTCATCGAAGGCAGCTTCACCGCCTACGATCTTGCCGGGCGAGCGACCAGCCAATGGCAGGCCAGCGCGACCACTCCGGTTAATCCCGTCTGGAGCGTGATCTGGCCGAAGACCCTGCTCAATTACAACGCCTATGGCGAGGTCACCAGCCGCGCGGTCAAGGCCTCGGCCGCCGACACCAGTCCGCTCACCCAGGAGCAGATGACCTACGACAACGCCGGGCGGGTGGTGAAGACCAACGCCGGCGACGGGGTGTGGAAGGTCATGGTCTACGACGCCAATGGCAACGCCACGCTGACCTTGTCCGCGATCACTGCCGACCTTTCCGGCATCACTGTGGATCAAGCGCTGACCAGTTTCGGCGCGATCGATACGTCTGCCGATCAGACCATGGCACCAAGCATCTCGGTCTACGACAAGCGCAACATGGCCGCCACCACGCGCGAGCCGATGCGGCAGGTCGACGGCACGGCCAATCGCTACACGATCACGCGCAGCCGCACCTACACCGCGTTCGGCGAAGTCGCGAGCGACACCGACGCGCGCGGCAACACCACCGACTACACCTACACCATGCTCGGCCGGATGGCGCGCAGCGAGGCGCCGACCGTCTCGATCACCAACGAAGACGGCTCGGTCCAGTTCGTCCGCCCGGCGAGCGACAATTACTACGACGCCTCCGGCCGCCTCGTCGCCACCCGCGACGCCAATGGCACCTACGCGGCCGGCGGCACCGTGACCGCCGGGACCAGCAAGGCCGCAAACTCCGGCAACCTGATCACCCGCCAGCTCCTCGCCGGGACCGGCTATGGCGGCAGCGAGGCGAAGGTCCAGAACGAATACCGCGCCGACGGCTCGATCTGGGCATCGCGATACGACGCGTTCGGGCAGTTGCGGGTCTCGGTCGACGGGATCAATTCCGCATTCAAGGCCGCAAATCTCTCCTATGTCACGACGAACCAGCTCACCGACAAGGCGAACCGGGTCACCCAAATCACCCATCCTGCCACCGGCGCGGGTACGCTGGTCGAGAGCTTTGCCTATGATGGCCTGGGCAACCGCATCAAATCCTGGAACAACTTCTACGGAACAGCTCAGGCCGAGCGGACCGACTACGATGCTCAAGGCCGGGTGACGCTTCAGGTCAGCCAAGGCGGTGACCGCATTGCGACGACCTACTCGTGGAGTTCGACGCTCACCAACACCGGGCTCGGTCTGGCCGGTGGCTGGATCAAGACCGCGAATTATCAGGACGAGAACGCGCTCACCATCAAAACCATCGTCACCAAAGCAGACAGCTTCGGTCACGAGGTCGAAAAAACCGATATGGGCGGCCATGTTTTTGCCTCGTCGTACGACAAGGGCGGACGGCTCACTGCTCGGGGAGCGCAGGCCTTCACCTGGTTCAACACCGGACAGCTTGCCAGTACCTCTGGCGACTTCGGCACCGAAAGTTACAATTACGACGCCGCAGGCAACCGCGCGCGCGAATACCTGACCTTGGGGGCCCAAGTCCGCAAGGACGCCGCCGCCTACGATGCGATGAACCGGATGATCAGCTGGAACGAGGCTGCAACGGCAATTCTGCCCGACGCTTCGACCCTGACCAGCTACGACGCTAACGGCAACATTCGGCGAACCCAGGCCACCTGGCGCACACTCGACCAATACGGCGCGCCAAATCCTTACGCCGCTAACAGCTACAACTACTGGTACCGCTACGACGCGCTCAACCGGCTGGTGACCGACATGGGTTCGCTATCCGGAACCGCAGGTGCGAGCGGCACCACTATCGTGCGCGGGATCAATGGCAGCAACGATCCCCAAGCCGGGCGCGACATTTTCTATGACGCCAACGGCCAACGCATCTCGATTGCGACGACGTTCTGTTATGTCGGTCACTGGGAACAACAGACCCCGCCGAACACCTTGCCTACGCCCGACGATCCCTACGTCTATGTGGCCGGATGGTGGCAGGAACAGCGCGAAAATTATACCTTCGATAGCGCCGGGCACCTTACCGAAGTGCGCAACACCGCCGGCAGTCAGGTCAACGAAGCCATGGATCCTGATGGCAACGGCACTGGGGCACCATCAGGACCAATCACCCCGGGATCGGCCACTGGCGGGGGCTTACGCAGCGCACTCGGCTACGACCTGCTTGGCCGCCAGATTTCCCAGCAAGACCAGGGCTGGGCAACGGGCTCATACTTCACCGGAACCTTGTACAGCCGGACGATCAGCTACAATGCCAAGAACCAGGTCATCTCGGACGATGCTTCGACGGTCAAGTCGCAGTACGGCAACAATTCCTACGATACCTTCCGCACCGTCACCACTTACAGCTACGGCAGCGGCTCCAGCTATGCGCTGGGCAGCGTGATCAGCCAGAGCGCGGTCAACACCAAACTCGCTGCAGGCTCGAGCAGCTGGTCGAACCAGCCCGGTACGCTGACCCAGACCAGCTATAGCTGGTACGATGGCGCGGTGCAGGCGGCGGTCTATCATGACAGCGACACCGGCGACAGCAACACGATCGCCTCGGTCACCTCCTCGGGCAACTTTGGCGGTGGCACCAAGGTTTTCCGCACCACCTACACCCCGAACGCGCTCGGCCAGGTCGCCGGCGCGGCGGTGCAGGACGGGATCCCCAAGACCAACAGTTACGTGCTCGATGCAGCAGGGCAGATCATCCGCCATGACGAAAGCCGCAACGCCGCGCCAGGCGAAGGCGCGCCGCACGAGGCGTTCTATCGCTTCGGCGGCAAGCAGATCGGGGTCAGCGGCAACAACGGCACCGGCGGGGCCGCCTATACCCAGTCGGTGACCCAGCGCAGCGCCGCGACCCCAAGCCAGTCCGACACCACCGCCGGGCTGTTTCGCGACGGTACCAAGACCGGCGCCGCAGCCTACGCCGATTTCTCGCAGAGCTACACGGCCTACAACGTCTACAGCCAGGGCTCGGCGGGCGGCTCGTACACCGTCCGCGGCGGCGATACGCTGCAAGGCATCGCGCAGGCGCTGTGGGGCGATGCCAACCTGTGGTACAAGCTCGCCGAGGCCAACGGCCTCTCGGGCAGCGCCAGCCTGAGCGAAGGGCAGAAGCTCACCCTGCCCTCGGGGGTGACCCGCAGCGCCCACAACGCTTCGACCTTCAAGCCCTACGATGCCGCCGAAGCCCTCGGCAACACCCTCCCGGCCACGCCCAAGCCGCCCAAGGGCAACAAGTGCGGGGTGTTCGGGCAGATCTTGCTGGCGGTGGTGACCATCGCGATTGGCAACATTGGCGGACAATTGTTCGGCATGGCGACCGGGCTCCAGCAAGGCGGGTTCAACTGGAAATCGCTGGGGATCAGCGTGGCCACGGCGGCGGTGCAATTCGCGACCGCCGGGCTCGCCAACTTCGCGGTGTTCGGCAGCCAGTTCCTCGGCGATGTCGCGCGCGGTGCGGCGATCAGTACGCTGACGCAAGGGATCAGCTCCATAACCCGGCTGCAGGACAAGATCAGCTGGTCCGGCGTGGCGGCGGCAGGGGTGATGGCCGGGGTCAGCGGTGCGGTAACCCGCGGCCTCAACCACAACCAGGGGCACTTCGTTTCCAAGGCTGAAACGGGATCGTACAAAATGGGCGTCACCGCACCGGCGGCGCACACCTGGACATGGAACGGCAGGTTTAGCCCGGTCGCCGGTTCGGACCTTGCCGCCAGCATGGCCAGCGGCATCGCCGGGGCCGCGACCCGCAGCGTGATCGATGGCACCGATTTCGGCGACAATCTTCTCGCCGCGCTGCCCGATGTGATCGCGCAGACGATTATGAGCGGCGTGAGTTCTGCCTTGCATAAGACAAAGACTGACTCACTCGAACAACGTTTTGAGAAGGAGTCAGCCGAAGCCCGCGCCCGCTACTCCGGCAAGCCCCCCGCCGCCATCACCGCGCTCGACGGACTGGAACTGACCACGAACGACGGTCTGGCTGACGCGATCAAGCAACTGGCGGAATTTCCCACGGTGCAGTTGGCGCAGGGGCTGGTTGAAAAAAGCGTGTCCACTCATCCCTCAGATACAGTTTCGCAAGTGGCTGCTGCTGGAACCGGTTCACGTGGAGGCACAACGACGATTGCAGTGTCGCGCGGCATCGATGGTGCGGGCAATGGTGACTGGGTTCCAGTCGCAGACGCCATTCAAGCCAAATTTGATCAAGATTGGGCCGAGAACAAACCGAAGACCAGGGCAGATGTCGACGCCCTCGTGCAAAAAGATAATCCTGGATACCAATTGGGAAGCGCGGCAGCGCTCGAATGGTACTTGAATCCAAAGACCAACCCTAATGGGATACCTCCGCTTCTCATCAAACCTTTGGCTCCTGACGGGAACGCTTTTGATACATCGACGTGCCCCGACACCTTCGACGACTTGATCGGAGGGGAGTTCACGCTCGGCACAGCCGCGCTTGCCCCGAACTTCGACGCCCGCTGCATTCCGTCGATGATGCAGAATGAGATACTCATCCCCCTCCATCAGGCGGAGGCATCCCTTCAAGCTCTCGGCGATTGGCTCAACAAGCCTGTCGGAAATATCAAGATCTCGCGAATGGCAGACACCGGTGCCAGATGGGGTGCCGAGTTTCTGATCTCTCCCACCACCGCAATGATCGATGCATATCAGACTTACAAGTATGACAAGGATCAGATATTCGGCAGTCGGCCAATGACGAATGGCGATGTGGTGACTGTCGTCACCGCCGGACTTGACGGTGCAGGCCTAATTTTCAAGGCAGCCCCGCTCGTTTCCGGCTCGGTAAGAACTGGCTCTTGGGCGTCAAAGCTTCTCAAGGTCGGTGGCGAAGCGGCCACCGAGGCAACTGTACTGAGGACCGAATCGACCTTGATCGCGAAGGCTGAAGGAATTGGCGTTGAGCGTGTAGGGGCAACTGGTTCAGCGACGCATAAAGCGGCGCGGTGGGGCGAATATCAAGCTCGCGGGGGTGGATGGAACTATGATCGATGGTCAAACGTCTATGATAAGAATATGTCAAAGGCACGATTGGCAAATGAGGCTGTCGATGCTTATCATCAGACGCTGGGTTGGGGACGGCGGGAAGTCACCGTAAATGCCGAAGTTGATGGAGTTATATATGCACGCCGCCTCGACATCGCCGATGTAAATACATTGAAAGGGGTAGAGTACAAAGTCGGTTATCAAACAGCCACCAAAGATAACCTTTGGGAAGTGACTAGGGATCAAGCACTGATCCAAAAATCTGGTTGGAGCATACAGTGGGTATTGAGAGACAACGCTTCAAAACCCCTTACTGACGCGCTAACTAAGGCGGGTATTCGTTACACGTTAGGAAATTGAAGATGAATGGCCGCACGACAAATAGCGAGACATTTGAATATTGGCTCTTCGATATGGATCGAGCGTTAGAAAGTTTTGTTACGTCTATGCAAGAAAATGAGGGTGTTGATCTGGATTTTACGGAAGCATCTTTGTCGTTGCTGGAGTCTTGGCTATTGATGCACTTTCCTGATGTAGAGTCGGCCAACCCATTGTCTGAGGCAGGTGTGTTGGATGGCGCGGCACGATACGTGGGTGAGACTTTTAGGAAAAATCTCGGCGGGAAATGGTTAATCGATTCCGAAGACTCCAAAAACGCATTCTTCGGCTTGCCACAAATTTCTGGTATGGCCGGACAGACGACCCAAATATGCCCACTTACACTTGTGACTGCGTCATTGGATAGGCGTTCAGGATTCTTTCTCCGCAATATATACGAGAATAACGCTCGCCGCTGAGTTGGGCGCGATTACGGTGGATTACGGGATTACGGACGATTACGGAATTACGGTGGAATTACGGTGCCAGTTTACTAAATGCACTTAATTCGCCCCCCTGCTTTCCTACATCCCCGCAATCTGCCATCGTCACATCGAACCAGCTCTCTTCGACAAGCTCAGGACATGCTTTGACCCCGTCGATCCTCACCCCTCGCGCCAGACACCTGCCTGTCGCTCCTCCAAACTTGTACCCGAACTTCACTTCCCACGCGCGACATGCACGAAGTTCGTGAAATTCGGACCTCCCCGCACGGTCGCTCCGCTCTCATCTAGGTGTAACCTTTTGTAACCTTCGGTCCCCGCACAGCCGCTCCCCGCATTTACTTCATTAACTAGCTCTACCTCCGGGTCCTCGACCACCCCTACAATTACGGGATCGCCGGCAGCACCTATGCCAACGGCGCGGTGGTCAGCCAGTCTGGCTCCACGACCAACCAGCAGGGCCAGACCTCCACCTCGACCATCACCAACGCCTTCATCTGGTGTGACCGCGCGCTGCAGCAGACCATCTCCAACGCGCAGAGCAGCGGCACCACCACTTCCAGCTTCACCTACAACGCCAACAATTACCTGACCTATGTCAGCACCACCGGGGCCCAGGCCAAGCAGATCTCCTACACCACCGACGCGGTCGGGCAGATCATGGTCCGCACTCAGACCACCAACGGCTCGTCAACCAGCCCCAAGGACTTCGCCTTCTACTTTGGCGGGGTGAAGATCGGCGCGATCGGCAACAACGGCACCGACAACGTCGACTATTCCACCGCGATCACCTGGAATGGCAGCACCGACGGCACCGGCCCGTTCCGCGAGGGCGCGGCAGCGGGCAGCAGCTACGCCGACTTCGACCAGAACTGGACCGCGATCGACCCCGCCGCGGGGCTCGAAGGCGCGGACAGCAGCTACACCGTCTCGGCCGGCCAGACCCTCAGCAGCATCGCGCAAGCGCTGTGGGGCGACGCCAGCCTGTGGTACATGCTCGCCCAGGCCAACGGCCTGACCGCCGACGACGCGGTCGCCGCGGGGCAAGTGCTGACCGTGCCGAGCAAGGTCAGCAATTTCCACAACTCGGCGAGCACCTTCAAGCCGTATGACGCGGCGAAGGCCATCGGCGACGTCGCGCCGGGTGCGCCGAAGCCGAAGGGCAACAAGTGCGGGGTGTTCGGGCAGATCTTGCTCGCCGTTATCGCGATCGCAGTTACACTCGCCTATGCGCCATACATTGGCACAGTGCCTGCCGCGATGCTCGCTTCGGCGGTGAGCCAGGGGGTCGGCGTCGCGACCGGGATCCAGGACAAGTTCAGCTTCAAGCAGGTCGCGATGGCCGGGGTGACTGCGCTGGCTACTGCTGGGGTGAGCAAAGTGCTCGGGAATGGCCTGATGTTCGGCAGCCAGTTCATCGGCGATGTGGTGCGCGGTGCTGCGTCAAGCGCGCTCTCACAAGGCATCGGGGTTGCCACTGGTTTGCAGGACAAGTTCAGTTGGTCGGGCGTGGCCGCCGCGGGGATTGCCAACGGGGTGAGTGCGGGCGTTACGCGGCAACTTACCAAGAGCGGCGGTCCATTTGCCTCGGGTTTTGGCACTAAGGCGGCCAGCGGCGGAGCTGCATTGCTGGCCAATGCCGCCACCCGTTCGATCATCGACGGCACCGACTTTGGTGACAGCATCATTGCCGCCTTGCCAGATACGATCGCGCAGCTTCTTGTGGATGGCGTCTCAACCACGATGCGGAAAAAGAGCGGCCTGGAGGGGCTGAGCAAGGACCAGATCGCGAAACTGCGGGATCAGATCCACGGCGCACTCCGCGATGCCGATGTCAGCGCCCGCTATACCGGCAAGCCCCCCGCCGCCATCACCGCGCTGGACGGGCTGGAACTGACCACGAACGACGGTCTGGCTGACGCGATCAAAGAGCTGGCGGAATTTCCGACGGTGCAGTTGGCGATGCAAGCTGCAAGCTTGAAGTTGGGTGTCGTCCCTGCCGCCAAGACGCAGCATGGCGTTAATTCGAATGAGGCAGATTCTCAAGCTGCTGATGGCGAGATCGTAGTGGTGGGGAGCCGTAAAGAAAAGGCGCGGCAGGAATTCTCGCTCACGGGTGCGATAACCATTAATTATATGGGTAATGTAGGGACTGGACAGACAGGAGCTTCGAATAGCACCTACACCGCATCCGATCAGGTGTTGCACCAGACCACCGTACCCGGATACTGGGATATTCGCTCAACCGATCCAAAGGTCAGGGCTCTCGTGTTGAAGCCCGTGTTTGGTGAAGATGGTAAGGTCGTGGAAACCGAGATTTTTGACGCCGGTCCTGGCAAAAGATATCTGGGTTCTAAATGGCCAGATCAGTACGATTATTTCTCGATTGATGATGGAAATATCACAGCGACTTTTCATCCAAGCAACACTGGATCTGAGGAAGGTAAATCTTCTGTTGATCGTATGGCTGACGGCATAATCAGTACGTCTTTAACATCGACACGAGCTCAAATGGCATTCATCGACGCCGTTTTCTCGTATTCGGGAAAATATATCGATAATACCAAACTGGGTTCCAATGCATCGTTCGATTTTGTCCAGTCGGGTAAACTGGGCGAATCCGCAACCTGGGGGTGGATCGGGCAAGGTGCGGCCCAAAGATTATCTGGCCTTTCTCTTTCGGCTATGGATGGCGTAGGTAAATCATCTGGAATATCTATTCCAGTAAGTGGTTTGTATAGTGCTGTTGTCTACAAGCTTACAGGAGTCGATCTTAACCATCTGTATCCGGCGACTTCCAAGAATCAGCTGATCGGTCAGGCACTAGGAGGCTTGGCTGTCGATGAGACTACAATCGTGGCGGGTGGAGCACGAATTTCCGTTAGTCGGGGGGCTGCCGCAGAGAGTGGATCAGCTAAATTCGTCAGCCAAGGCTTTAGCCCCGCTCAGGCCGAATATCTTGCTGAGCCATATCCTGCCACGGACATGGGGCACCACTTCATTCCGCGTAACGGGAAAATCAGCTTGCCCTCTTCCATAAACGACAGCCCGTTCAATGTGCTCAGGCCCAACGGCATCTCGCGTGGCGACTTTTATGAGCTTCATTACAGAGTTGACCCGAGTTATCCGGGCAGCCGCTTGCCAGCAGACGTAGGTGGTGGGGGTTGGTATGGTCGATCACTTGGCCTTGAAAAGTATGGGACTGTTGGACGGATATGGTATGGTAGCCCTGCGCCATTGAAGGTTACTGTTGGCGTTGCCGCAGCAGCGACTGGCGGCGCGATCTACTGGAGTACCAAGGATGGCAAGTAGCTCCTCTCTCCCAACTGCTATCGAATTTAAGGCTGATTTTCCCGATGATCAGTTGGAAGAGGGACGTAGGATCGTTCGTCCAGGTGGCATGGGCATATCTCAGGCGATTGCAAACCGGCTGACTCAGGCTGGCCTTAGCACATCCGAACCCTCCCTGGATGTTGAACATAATAGCTGGGAGTTTTTTGCGGAGCGTGCTGAGAGAAAATTTTGGGTGCTGGTAACCGACTTGGCTGAGATCAAGCTGGTCCAGACCAAAGATGTCTCCCCCTTTCTGAAGCGCATCTTCAGTGGGAACGCTGCCTATAAGGAGTTCTTAGACTCACTGCATTCAGCCATGTCGGCTGATGCTCGGTTTAGCTCATTGGCCTGGGTTACTTGACCCTCCACGGGATTACGGTGAGGATTACGGTGACAGTGAGGATTACGGTGACAGTGCACTTAATTCCCTCACCGCTTTCCTACATCGCCGCAATCTGCCATTCTCACCGTCGCTCATTGAACCTGTCGAACCCCTCACCCACGCCTGGCCGCACAGCGGCTCAATTACCAATTACGGTAATTACCAATCACGGTGCCAGTTTCAATTACGGTGTCAATTACGGTGCCAGTTTACTATCGAATTACGGTGGAATTACGGTGCCAGTTTACTAAATACACAAATAGCCCATGCTCCGCGCATGGCCCGCCTTGGCAATTATATACTTGACGTACTGAAAGCCAAGGCGTAACCCGCTCTCGTCAGGAGCGCGATATGGAAAACCGCCTTTGCTACGAAGCTACAGACATTCACTTAAGCCACTCTGGCGACGGTGCGTTTGTGCTGCTGATCGAGACACCCAAGGAACAGGCTCACCTGTCGGTCCTACTATCGGCAGAGGTAATGCAATCCCTAAGGATGCACATAGCCGTCGCGTTTCCGTCTCGCCCCAATCAATCTGAGCCTGTGTGAGCCTAGCCATGAATATCACCGATCCCATCTACAGCGATGCCAACAAGGCCCGCGAACATCTTGAAGCGCTGCATTGGCCGCATGGCCCGGTCTGCCCGCGCTGCGGCACACTGGACCGCATCACGAAGCTTGCTGGCAAATCCACCCGCCCCGGCGTGTACAAGTGCAACGAGTGCGCCAAGCCCTTCACGGTCACGGTCGGCACGATCTTTGAGGATAGCAAAATCGGCCTCAACAAGTGGCTGCTCGCGTTCCGGCTGCTCAACGGCGGCAAGAAGGGTTTCAGCGCCCATGAACTGCACCGCGATCTAGGCATTACGTACAAGTCGGCATGGTTCATGGCGCACCGTATCCGTGAAGCCATGAGCGGCGATGAAAGCCCCCTTGGCGGTCCCGAAACCGTTGTGGAAGCCGATGAAACCTATGTTGGCGGCAAGGCCCGTAACCGCGCCACCCGCAAGCCCGCTCCAAAGAAGGCAGTCGTGGCGCTGGTCGAGCGCGATGGCCGCGCCCGTTCGTTTCATGTCGCTAACGTCAATGCCAAGACGATCCGCCCCTTGATCGTTACCAACGTTGACCTCGCTTCGCACCTCATGACCGACGAAAGCCACGTTTATACCAGCGTCGGGCGTGAATTTAACGGGCATAGCAGCGTCAACCACAGCGCCAGCGAATACGTCACCACGGGCGGTTTCAAGCATTCCAACACCGCCGAAAATTTCTTCTCGATCTTCAAGCGCGGCGTGATCGGCACCTATCACCACATGAGCGAAGCGCATCTGGCGCGGTACTGCCGCGAGTTCGATTTCCGGTACAACACCCGCAAGTTGACTGACAGCGAGCGCACGATTGAAGCGATCAAGGGCGCACGCGGCAAGCGCCTTATGTACCGGCAACCTAGTTCGCTCGCTGCCTGAATATTACGAGCCGCCGCGCCCCGTCGGTGAGCGGCGCAAACGCTACTTGCGATGAGGCTCTTTGCCGTGCGCCGCCTGCGACCGCCGGACAATTTCCTCATTGCTGATCGGCGGAGTCGCCAGCGCTCGGCGAAGTAATTCGTCGCGTTGCTGCTCCGCTTGTTGAGATGGGATCTGCTCGCTCATGCAATCACCATTGAACCCCCAAAATATGGCGGAAAGCCGTTAGGATAATACTGCATCATACGCGCCATATTAGCAGAAACAATCGGATCATCCTTATGCGCTTCATGCCACCGGAACGCCGCATCGCAGACGTTGCGGCAAAACTCTTTGACGCCGTACAGGTAGGCCTCACCCGCTTTGCAGTTCGTGAAGCTACTCATGCCTGGCGGAACGAATAACACCCTTTCTACGCTGTGCTTTAGATCGCCAAACCGCCCGCTGTGGAGAACTCCACAACGCATCGAGTATAAATCCTCGGCGGTCACATAGCTAAAATTTGGGCCAGCCAGATTGGCTCGGCACCAATCTTTATACTCCTCACCCTGCGCCCGGCCATTTTCCATCGACAATGATGCGCAAATCGCGGGAAGCGCGACTGCCATACCGATTGCCAGCAGATGCAAACCATTTTCCGCCGCCGCGTTTATCTGGTTAAGCAACTGGTAAAGCGCCGTTTCCGTTTTTGGTGGTGGGGATGAAGCCATTATTGTCGCCATTAAGCCAAGCCATGAAGTCGAAGACATCAACGTCTGTTGAGTTGTGCCCGTCCTCATTCAACGCTCTTAGCACAAGCCGCCCCGCTCGGTTAATCCAAACCTCCACAGGCAATCCTTCGCACCACTCCCTCACATTGGGCAGTGATGCGACCTTCACCTCTACTAGAACACCGGCCTGTCTCACTTCCCATACTCTCGATTCGACGGTACGTCACGTATATAATTGCCCCCGCCTTTCCCGTATTGTCCTCCCCGGCATCCCCTACCACGTGACCCAGCGCGGCAATCGGCGGGCGCAGACGTTTTTCGAGCAGGCTGACTATGCACTCTACCGCGATCTTCTGGCGCAATCGGCCGAGCGGTGCGGCGCGCAGGTGTGGTGCTATTGCCTGATGCCCAACCACGTCCACGTGATCGTGGTGCCGGCCGATGAGGACGGACTGCGCCGCACCTTTGCCGATGTGCATCGCCGCTACACTGGCTATATCAACGCCCGCAACCGCTGGACCGGCCATCTGTGGCAGGGCCGCTTCGGCGCGGTGGCGATGGATGAAGAGCATCTCGCCAATGCGGTGCGCTATGTCAGTCTCAACCCGGTGCGGGCACGGCTGGCAGCGCGGGCGCAAGACTGGCGCTGGTCGAGCGTCGGCGCGCATCTCGGTCTTGCCGAAGATCCGCTGGTGGTGCCCGGCCCGGTGCTCGAGCGCTACGGCGACTTTGCCCGGTTCCTGGGCGAACCACGCGGCGACGAAGCTGCCTGGCGCCAATTGCGCATGTCAGAAACCTCTGGCCGACCGCTCGGCAGCGAGGCATGGCTGGATGAACTCGAAGCGCGCAGCGGACGCGTGCTCAAGCCGCAAAAACGCGGGCCCAAGGGCAAGGCAAGTGCAGGAGTGCGGGAATTTAGTGTATTTAGTAAACTGGCACCGTAATTCCGTAATTCCACCGTAATTCAATTCACCGTAATTACCCACCGTAATTACCGTAATTCGAACCCTACCCAACGGCGGCAGTTATTCCATTGTTCCTTGAGGTGATGCCATGTTCGTAGTGAAAAGTGTTGACGACCTCTGGAATCACATTGGATATGTCTTGCTGTGTGCGCCGGACGATTTTCCGCACGAAGATTTCCTGGCCGACGATCAGCAGATGAACCTTGATCGGGCGTTCGAGCAATTGCGGCAGGGGGTGGAGATCGCCTATCCAGAAGCTGAGTTTACGGACAAGAGGGCGCTGCTGCATGGCATCTTGGGCAGGTGCTTTGCGCAGTACCAGGTGGGCGAAAACATCAAGGCGGGCCACCTGCTCAACGAGTTCCAAGACAACATCTTCAAACCGGAATAAGCTGCTCTTCATGAATTACGGTGGAATTACGGCAATTACGGTGCAATTACGGTGCCAGTTTACTAAATACACCAAATAGCCCATGCTCCGAGAATGGTTCGCCTCCCCCGTCTTGTCCTCCCCGGCATCCCCTACCACGTGACCCAGCGCGGCAACCTCAATCACGGTGACAGTTGCGACAACCCGTAAATAGCCCGCAAATTCCGGTGACACGTCCATTTTAACCTAATTACTGGTACCGCCAAGCGCCTCCAGCGCGGCCTCAACCGCCGCGGGATCGGCAGCGTAGGGTGGCAGGGCATCGTCTGCGTCGGGGCAACGGGCAATCGAGCTGACGATGGTCGGCGTCTCGCGTCCGCATTTGCAAATGCTCCAGTCGATCGTCACCTTGTCCGCACTCACCACGCCGCCCCAGTTGCCCTGCGCCATGCAATCGAACACGCCAAAACGCCCGGTCTGACGTCCCTTGCGTGGGAGCAATGCACCGCTCTCCAGATCGAACAGGAACGGCACGTGGGTGAACAACAGGTGATAATTCCCGTGCTCGCAAGCGCCTGCAGGGCCAAGCATCTCGGTCATGCCGTAGCTGTCGAGATACTGCGCTCCGCCTGAGAATCGTGCCAGGGCCAGCTCGAGTTCGTTCACCGGGCCCTGGTTCTTGGTCCCGCCGAAGGTCAACAAGGCGCTGCCCGGACCGCAGACCCCCTCAACGCCTTTGGCCAGAGCGTGCGCAGCGAGCTGGTGGACCAACATCGGTGGTCCTCCGATCGCGATCCGTTGCCCGCGGATCTGGCTGTGCAGAACCTCAACCATGCGGTCGAGCGATTGATCGAGCTGCTCGCGGGCTGCTTCCACGTCATCCAGCCGCGCCAGCACATAGTCGCTGACAGCCGGCTGCGGTGCATTAAGCCTGCGCGCACGATCGAGCTGCAACATGAACCAATGCCAATCGACGCTGAGCGTGCCAGGCATGGTTGCAAAGAACAGCTCGGGCGATCGCGCAAAGCAATGCCGAAACAGATCGGCAGCCCCGAGGATCGCCGAATGTCCGCTGCTGAAGCCGCACCAGCAGACCACGAAAGGCGGCGGGCCAGAGGCGTCCTCCTCGCGGCCGGTCCAGCTGGGGATCAAGGCGCGGGTGTTGCGCAAGTGCGCTGCCCAGTCCGCCGAACCGCGGGGAAACAGCGAGAGCTGTCCGGTGGTTCCCGAACTGTGGACCAACCGCACCCCGCATTCGCGGTCGAGCAGCGCGAAGAATTCGTCGAGCGTTGCAATCTGCCGCCCTTTGAGAACGCCCAGTGGGCGCACCGTCAGTCGTTGCAGCCAGGCGGCAAGGCCATCGAAATCGCTGCGTTCAAGCAAGCCGTGGTCAAATGATTTGTAGAACGACTGCGGAAACAAGAGTTTGGCAAGATCGGACAGCTGCTCAATATGGTCGATGCCCTGGCTCTCGCTCAAGGCCTGCAGCGGCGGAATCCGCTTGGCCAGGGTTTCGAACCGCGTGCGGGCGACCGAAAGCTGCAATTGTTCGATCTCGGCGCGCGGGATGTGATGGGCCTTGTAGCTCTCACCCGCAAAATAGGCGGCCGGATCGTCACCGAACAGCAGCATGGCATTTCCTCCCAGCGATTATGCGACACTAATCGGCTGCAAGTCAGTCTGACAAGCTCAGGAATTTTAAGACAACGCAAAAAAAGTACTAAACCGGAGTGCCGGTCTTCCCGACTTAGTTTTCTGTACCACACCTGCGCGGAGTGGTCGGATTGGGACTTGGGGTTGGGATATGACGGCAATTGTAACCGGTAGCGGTCTTGGGCTGCAGCGCAGCTCGGCGAATGTACTGGGCTCTGCGGGGCAATTTGGCAGCGCGACACTGGGTCGCAGCTCGGACGGTGTGTTTGTCAACGCGGCCAACGGCAATCTGATCATCCAGAACAACGATGAGGTTCTGCTCGGGCGCGGGCCCGACGCGACGATCAACCGGACCTACAACAGCCTGGGAACCTATTCCAACCTTGGCGGAACGGCCGACGTCGACAACTGGTGGGTCAACAACCAGCGCAAGATCGTGCTGAGCGGGACCGCGAATGCCGCAGGCAGCACCGCTACGCTGACCGACTGGGACGGTTCGATCGTCACCTTCACCTTCGTTTCGGCGGCGGTGGGCTACAAGGCGAGCGAGGGTCCCTATCAAAACGATACGCTGACCTTTGCCGGCACGCTGTGGACCTGGACCGAAGGCAAGAGCCGCACCGTCCAGACCTTTGAATCGCTGACCGACAGCACCACGACCTGGCGGATCAAATCGGCGGCCGACGCGGACGGCAATTCGGTTACCTATACCTATGAAGTAACCACCGCCGGAAGCCGCAAGACCACCGACCGGCTGACCAGGATCGCCACCGCGGAAGACACCACCGGTCAGACCAGCTTCGTCACCTATGTGTATGACACGGCAACCGGCAAGACGACCAACCTGTTGTCGGTGACGACCAGTTATTACGATCTGGCGACCTTGACCAACAAGACGCTGACCCGGGTCCGCTATACCTATGACACGCTCAATCGCCTGTCGACGGTACGCGTCGACAAGACCCCGGGTGACGGCACCGATACGGCAACCAACGACGCCTACATCACCACCTACACCTATGCCGGCACGACCGGCGCGGCGGCAAAGCAGGTTGCGACGATCACGCAGAGCGACGGCACCAGCCTGACCATCGCCTATGACAGTGTGGGTCGGGTCAAGACCCTGACCCAGCTGGCCGAGGGCACCACCAGCCGGATTACCACCATCGCCTATAGCGCGCTGCAGACCACGGTGACCGATCCGGTCGGGGTGGTGACGGTGCTGGTCTACGATTCGGTCGGACGGCTGATCCGCAAGATCGAGGATGCGCAGCCGCAGAACCTGTTGCTCCAGTCGGAAACGATCGACAACGCATCGTGGACCAAGACATCCGCCACCGTCACAGCAAACGATGCGACCCGGCCGACGCTCGATGGCGCGTCGACGGCCGACAAGATCGTGTTCACGGCCAACGGCATGGTCCAGCAGACCGTTCCCACCACGATCACCGGCGGTACGGCGGGCGGCACCTATGTGGCCGATATCTGGGTCTATTCGGCCACGGCGCAGTCGATCAGCCTGGCGATCAACGACAATGTCAACGGTCAGCGCAAGGTTACGGTCGCGCTCGCCGCCGGGCAGTGGACCCGCCTGCGCCAGACCGCGGCTTTCGCCGGCGCGTCGACGACGCGCAGCGTGCAGCTGATCGCGGGGGCTTCGGGCGGGACCTTCTGGGTTTCGCAAGCCCAGCTCAGGGCCAACCCGACCGACGATGTCTATACCGCAACCGTCGCGGCAACCGCGTCACCGACGGTGACGTCGAGCGTAGCGCGGATCAGTGAGTTCACTTACAACGCCAATGGCTTGCCGCTTTCGGCCGCCGTCTACAACGGCCAGACCAATTACCAGGCCAGCCTGTTTGCCGCCCGACAGAGCAATGTCTACGATACCAATGGCAACCTGATCGAGCAGCAGGACGCCCTGGGTAACACCACGCGCTATACCTATGGCACGAAGAACGAGCTGCTGACGGCGACGCAGTTCCTGGTTCCCGATCCCGATGGCACCGCCGGCGCCGCGCAGCCGACGACTCCTCTGGTCACCAATTTCGCCTACGATATCGAGAACCACCTGCGCTTTGCGGTCAGCCCCGAAGGGCGGGTCACCGAATACCGTTACGATCTTTACGGCAACCAGGTTGCCGAGATCGCCTATGCCGGGAACAGCTATACGGGGGCCTATACCGAGGCCGCGTTGGCAAGCTGGGTGTCGACCACTGCCGACAAGACGCAGACGCAGCGGATCGATACGGTTTATGATTTCCGGCTCAACGTTACCAGCGTTACCGCCTATTCGAAGACCGATGCCGCCGGCACCGGGCTGGGGACCGAAGATTGGTCGCGCATCGATTACACCTATGACCAATACGGCAAGCTGCTGACCCGGCGGGTCTCGGGCACCAATGCGCTGGGCGGCGAGGCGCCGCTGACCACCGAGAGCTTCGTTTACGACGGGCTTGGCCGGGTGATCTCGATGGTCGACATCTACGGCGTTTCTTCGACGATCGCGATCAACGACGGGACCCGGGTGACCACGATCACCACACCGGGCGACGTGACCACAACTTCGACTTACAATATCGCCGGTGAGCTCGTTTCCTATCTGGAGAATGTCACCGGCACGACCGCCTTTGCTTATGACAAGCTCGGGCGGCTCAGGGTCAAGACCGATCCGCTGGGGATCAAGACCTATTACACCTATGATGCGGAAAGCCGCCTGACGGCCACGATCGACGGCGATGGCTCGATCACCGAATACAAGTACGACGTCCGCGGTCTGGTGGTCGCCACCGTACGCTATGCCACCGTGGTCTCGGGGCCAAACCTGACCACGCTGGGCACGGTCACCACCAATACTCGGGTCGGCACCGTGCGCCCCGCGGCCGCTCCCGCTGATCGCTGGTCGTGGAATATCTACGATACGGCCGGGCGATTGGTCGAAACGATCGACGGCGCCGGAGCGGTGGCAGTGCTCGAATATGACGGCGCCTCGCGGCTTTCAAAGACGACGCGCTATGCAACAGCGCTCGTTTCGACAATGGTTGATGGCTTCAAGATCACCATCCCCACAGCGCTTTCGCTTCCAGCAGTCGATGTCACCAACGACCGCGTCTTCCGCAATTTTTATGACAACGACGGGCTCCTGCTCGGCACGCTCGACGAGGAAGGCTTCCTGACCGAGGTGGTCTACGACAAAGCCGGGCGCAGGGTCGAAACGATCGGATATTCGGGGGCGGCCGCCTCGGCGCAATGGGTCAGCGGCACCTTTGCCCAGCTCAAGGCGAGCATCACCCTGTCGGCCGCAAACGACATCCACAATTACTGGATCTACGACGGGCGCGGCCGGGTGGTCGCGACGATCGAAGGCGAGGGTAACGCCACGCGTTACCATTACACTGCGCGCGGCGATATCGACCAGGAGATCCGCGGCCAGCAGGTGACCGCGAGCACCAGCTACACCATGGCGACGCTGCCCGCGCCCACAGGCACGCTCGAGACCACGCGGTTCTATCGCAATGCTGCGGGACAGGTCACTTCGCAGGTCCGCACCTTGACCGGTGGCACCGAGACCACCAGCTTCAGCTATGACACGCGCGGACGGCTGGTTACCCAGACGACCAGCGAGACAATTTCAACCGAGACCCGCACCCAGCGGTTCCGCTACGATGCCAAGGGCCGCCTGATCGGGAGCCTGGGCGGAGTGGGCGCGGCGACCCTGGTGGCGAGCCCGACCGACGCGCAGATCGACGCTGCAATCCTCACCTATGGCACTCGCTATGCGTATAACGCCGCCGACCAGCTGATCAGCCGGATCGATCCCGATGGCACCGGCAGCACCGGCAACAAGACGCTGTTCTACTACGATACCGACAGCCAGCTGCGCTTCCAGATCGATGCGCTGGGCGAGGTTACCGAATATCGCTACAACGTGCTCGAAGACCGCACCGATACGTACTTCTACGGCACCAGGCTGGCACCGGCGACTTATTCAGGTTGGACCGGCGGACTGGTGAGTGCGACGGTCAATACAGCGGTAACCAGCGCGGTGGCCGCCATTGCCAACACCACGCTCGATAGCCGGATGCAGTTTGCCTTTGACACGCGCGGCGACCTGACCACCGCCTATAATCCGCTTTACGTCGCATCACCCACGCAGAGCAATTACGGTGCGTTCTATTATAATGCGTTCGGCGAAGTCTCGCAGGCGATCTCGCCGACCGACACGCCTGCCTACCATTGGGAAAACCAGACTTACGGTTACCACCGGCGCGGGCTGCTCTATTATAATTCCCACCTCCTCAATGGATCGGCGACAGGAGCCGTCCAGTCTACCTATAGCTACGATGGCTTCGGGCGTGTCTACGCGCAGCATACGAACAACACCGACTGGCGCTATTTCGGATTCGCGTATGACAGGGCCAATCGCACCACGCAGACCACCGATCAGATGGGTCGAACAACTGCAGCGGCCTATGACGCGCGTTCGAACCAGATCAGTTCGACCGACCGCAACGGCAAAGTCACGACCTTCGCCTACGATCTGTTCAACCGCAACGTCACCACCACGACGGCCGAAGGAGTCGTTTCGACGGTCAAGAGGAATGCCTATGGTCAGACCATCCAGATCGTCGACGGGGCGGGGCGGACCAGCAGCTACACCTACGACAAGAACGGCAATCTCAAGACCGTCACCGACGCCGCCGGCACGACGACCAATAATTACGACAATGCCGACCGGCTGATCGAGAGCATCGACGCCAAGGGCGTTTCGACGCGCTACACTTATGACGCTGTCAACCGCGTGCTGACGCGGGTCGAGGATTTCGGGTCGGGCAAGCTCAACCTGACTACGTCCATGGCCTATGACGCCAAGGGCCAGCAGATCAGCATGACCGACGCGCTGGGTGTGGTCACGACCTACACCTACGATCTCAAGGGCCAGAAGACCCGCGTGATCCAGGATGCAGGGTCGGGCAAGCTCAACATCACCACCGATTTCGTTTACCGCGCCGACGGCAAGGTCACGCAGCAGGTCGACGCGGTGGGGACCGCCGCCCAGCGCACGACGCTGTTCGAATATGATACGCTCGGTCGCCAGACGCGCAAGACCGAGGACCAGGGTAGCGGCAAGCTCAATCAGGTCACCAACTATGTCTGGGACGAGAACAACAATCTGGTCGCAACCTCAGACAATCTCGCGCGGGTCACGCGCTTTGTCTACGATCTTGAGAATCGCCTGCAATTCTCGGTCGATGCCGAAGGCCAGGTAACCGAAAGCGGTTATGACAACGAAGGCCGCGTGGCCTGGACCCGGCAGTACGCTAACCCGATTGCGGCTGCCACGTTGGCTGGATTCGGCAACAAAATCACCGCAGCGCAAGTTACCGGCAATGCCGCCACTTCGGTCGCCGACCGGATCACCCGCACTTTCTACGACGGCGACGGCCGCGCGGTCTATGCGGTTGATGCCGAAGGCTACGTCACCCGGAACGCTTACGACGGCGCCAACAATGTCCTCAAGACCTGGCGCTATGCGGCCGCGGTCAGTGTCGACAACACCGCGACCAAGGCAACGCTCGATGCTTTGGTTCCCGCCGGCGATCCGAGCGATGCGGCGATCACCACCTATACCTATGACGGCGCCAACCGGCTGACCGACGTGACCAGCGCTTTCAGCCAGGCCGAAGCCACGGTCACCCATTTCGTGATGGATGCGCTCGGGCAGATCACCGACACCACGGTAGCCTATGGCACCAGCGATGCGGTGACCACGCACCGGGTGTTCGACAATCTGGGCCGCGTCACCAGCGAAACCCGCGCCTATGGTGCGGCGGAAGCGGCGACCACCAGCTTTGTCTATGATGCGCACAGCATGGTGACCCAGATCACCGATGCGCGCGGCTATGTGACCACGCGCAGCTACGACAACCTTGGCCGGGTGCTGAGCGAGACGGTGCCGCTCGACGCATCGTCCAGCGCCACCACCAGTTTCCAGTATGATGCCCGCGGCAACAAGGTGAAGATCACCGATCCGCGCGGCAATTCGGGCTACTTCTACTACGACAATCTCGACCGCTTGACGCTGCAGGTCGATCCCGAAGGCGTCGTGGTCAAGACCGAATACGCGATCGGTTCGGTGGTTGCGAAGGTCACGCGCTATGCGGCGGCGGCGAGCAACCTCGGCAGCATTTCAGCCACGGTGCTGCCGACCTATGCAGTCAACGCCGCAGTCGATGCGGTAACGCAGTTCACTTACGACAAGATCGATCGGGTCAAGACTTCAATCGATGCCGAAGGCTTTACCGAAAGCTACAGCTACGACGCGCTGGGCAACCGGACTTCGGTGACCAACAAGCTCGGCGGGGTGACCAATTACGGTTACGACAAGCGCGGGCTGATGACCTCCGAAACGCGCATTCAGAGCACTTACGATTATGCCGGGACGCTGGTCCTCTCGCAGGTCGTCACCAGCTACAGCTACGATGCGCGCGGCAATCTGGTGCAGAGGTTCGAAGGCTCGAACATCCCGGCGAGCGGCACCAACATCACTTATGGCCGGTTGATCACCAGCTATGCCTACGACAAGCTCGATCGCCTGACCTCGCAGACCGACCCGGCTTTCCTGGGGCTGACCCCGGTCACCACCTGGCAATACGATAAACGCAGCAATGTCATTCTCCAGACTGCGGCGGATGGCGGCAAGACCTACAGCTTCTATGATCGCGCGAACCGCAAGACCGAGGAAATCTCGCCGGTCCTGACGCTGAGCAACTGGACCTACGATGCGAACGGCAATGTCACCGCGCAGCGTATCTGGGCCGGGACCACTTCGGCTCCGGTCAGCCCCGGCGGCACCGCGCCAGCGGGCGGGGGCGCGTACCGCGAAACCCAACTGGTCTATGATCGCAACAACCGGCTGATCCAGACCGTGGTGGTGGGCGTGCGCACCGGGGCGTTCAATGGCAGCAGCTATGTCACCACCGCCGGGCAGAACCTCAACAGCTACAACCAGTACGATGCGGCCGGCAACCTGATCAAGGAAACCGACGCCAACGGCAACGCGATCTACCACTACTACGACAAGCGCGGGAAAGAGACCGCCAAGGTGGACCAGGAGGGCTTCCTCACCACCTGGAGCCGCGATGCCGACGGCAATGTGCTGAGCGAAACGCGCTTTGCCAACAAGTACACCGGTGCCCCGGTCGCTGGCGGCACGGCGCCCAGCGTCGTCGCCTCGGCCGACGATCGCACCACCACTTTCACTTACGACAAGATGGGCCGGCGCCTTACCGAGGCGCGCCTGGGTGTGCTCGCCTCAACGGTCTCGGGCAACGCCGTCACCACCGCGAGCCAGACCGCCACGGTCACCTATACCTACAACGCCCTGGGCGAAGTCAAATCGAAGCTTGAAGCCACCGGCGACAAGACCGAGTATCAATACGATGCGCAAGGCCGGCTCGAACGCCAGCTCGATGCGGTCGCGCTCGATGTCAACGGTTCGGGCACCGCGACGGTGCGCCACACCAGCTACTTCTATTACGACGCCAACAACAACCTGGTGCGCACGCTCGAGCGCGCCGAAGCCGGCATTTCGGCTGCGGGCGCGGCGGGCACGGTGGGCAGCTATGCCGCCGGCTATTCCGCAGCCGATGACCGGGTCAATGTGTTCGGCTACAGTGGTAACAAGCTGCAGTGGACGCAGGATGCGCTCGGTAACCAGCGCAACAGCTGGTACGATGTTATGGGCCGCAAGACCTATGACTATTATCAGCGCGCCAACTCGGCCGGAGTGGTGGATACCGTCAACGCGGTCTATGACGGCAACCTGACCAGCTACGATCTGGCCGGGCGCGCGATCTCGCAGTGGCAGGCGAACTACAATAGCGCGGGCGCCTGGGTCACCCAGGGCCCGGTCACCCAGTTCACCTACAACACCTTCGGCGAAGTCACCTCGCGCGTGGTCGGCGGTTACACCGAAGAGACCTTCGAATACGACAATGCCGGGCGCGTGGCGAAGAGCACCGGCGGCGACGGGGTCGTCAAGTTTGTAGTCTATGACGCCAACGGCAATGCCACGCTTCTGATCCAGTCGAATGGCCGCGACATGACCGCCGACACGGTGGACAGCGTGCTGGCTTACATCGGCGCGGTCGACACCATGACCGCACCCGATGTGGTCGCGACCATCACCACTTACGACAAGCGCAACATGGGGCTGGCCACGCGCGAACCGCAGCGCACCATCGCCAACATCAACGACGTCTCGCTCACCACCGTCGCCACGCTGGTCCGCTCGCGCACCTACAACGCTTTCGGCGAGGCCCTGAGCGAGACCGACGCGCGCGGCAACATCACCAATTACACCTACAACACCATGGGCCGCCTGCTGCAAAAGCAGGCCCCCACGGTCAATGTCACCGACGAAGCCGGCAACACCGCCGCCCAGCGCCCGACCGAGAACTACGCCTACGACATCTCCGGCCGCCTGGTCGGGGTGCAGAGCGCCAACGGCTTCTGGACCACCCGCGTGCTGCGCGCCGGCACCGGCTATGGCGGCAGCGACGCGGTCGCGCTCAAGGAGTTCCGCCCCGACAGCACCATGTGGGAAGTGCGCTACAACGCCTTCGGCAACACGGTGGAAAGCTACGACGGGCTTGGCCGCAAGACCGCCAATGTCTTCGACAAGGGCAATCGCCTGATCCA
This sequence comes from Novosphingobium sp., assembly GCA_031410955.1. GTDB lineage: Bacteria > Pseudomonadota > Alphaproteobacteria > Sphingomonadales > Sphingomonadaceae > Novosphingobium. The sequence continues at coordinate 39,429 of JANOAD010000075.1, forward strand.
GGTGATCAAGCCATCGGGCTTCAGCGACTCATACGGCTATGACGTGCTGGGCCAGCGGGTGAAGCACTGGAACTCGTTCTTGCAATCGCCGGTCTACGGTACCCCGGTCTGGGTCGAGAGCGGCTACTGGGACAACAGCAACCTCTACGAGCCCATGTGGATCGATACCTCGCATTATGAAACGCCGATCATCGGCTATACCCCGTCTTATGAGACCACCGATTACGACATCCAGGGTCGGGTCACCTCGGAAGTCAATTTCGCGGGCGATGTCACCACCTATACCTACAGCTGGAGCGCGGCGGCGAACAGCGGACTGGGGCTGACCGGCGGCTGGACCAAGAGCGCGGCCCTCGCCAACGGCCACACCACCAGCGAGACCACTGATTTCTTCGGCCGCATGCTCAGCCGCACCGACATGGGCGGGCACGTCTACACCTACAATTACAACCGCGCCGGCCAGCTGGCGAGCCAGACCTCCACCGCCGGGCAGTCGATCGGCTACAGCTATTTCAATACCGGCAAGCTGGCCGCGATGAACGACAACTCGGGGACCATCTCCGGCTACTCGACCTCGAACATCGACGGCGCCTACACCTACGATGCCGATGGCAACCGCACCTATGAGCGGCTGGCGGGCACCTACACCTACTATGACTATTACAACGGCTATGGCGGGACCTATTCGGTGGTCATGCAGGAAGGGCGCGGCACGTACGACGGCCTCAACCGCCTGCTGACCTTCACCGATGCCGGCGCCTCGGGCAACGGCGCGGTGAGCATCACCAACCAGTACGATGCCGCGGGCAACGTCCGCCATACCGTGGCCAGCCACGCCACCTTCAACAACGACCAGACGCTCGGCGCCACAGTGACCGACGATTACTGGTACAAGTATGACGCCCTAAACCGCATGGCCACGGTCAAGGGTTCGCTGGTCGGCGGGGTGATCACCACCACCTCCGCGCAGGGCCTTGAGATCACCTACAATGCCGCTGGTGGGCGCGCGACCCAGGCGCGCAAGACCTACGTCTATTCGAACTACACCGGCTACGACAGCACCGCCCAGGAGATCTACTCCTACAACGCCGATGGCGCGGTGACCTCGGTCTCGATCGCGACCGATGGCGCCGCGGCGGTGCTGCGCGCGGCCACGATCTACGATGCGATGGGCCGGACCACCGACTACAAGGAATACGCCGCCGACGGCACCACGGTTCAATACAACCGCTATGCGATCGGCTATGACAACCGCAACGCGGTGACCAATGAGGCGAGCACGCTGCGCCGCACCGAAAGCGACGGCTACCTCTACGTCAACTACGCCAGCACCTACAATTCCTATGGCGCGGGCGGGGTGCTCAACAGTTCGGGCACCAGCAACTATCGCTACAAGTACGGCACGCAGTATCAGGACATGCCCGATACCAGCACCACCTACACCTATGCCTGGTGGGACGGGGCGCAGCAGGCCACGGTCAGCTTCAAGCCCAACACCGCCCAGGCCACCACCTACACCACCCAGTTCAACTACGACGTCAACGCCCACCTCTCGTCGGTGAACATCAACGACGGCCGCCCGCGCACCGTAACCTACATCACCGATGCCGCGGGTCAGATCCTCAAGCGCACCGAGGCTGACAACGTGGGCGCCAGCGGCGATCCGGTGCAGGCCTGGTGGTTCTTCGACGGCAAGCAGCTCGGCACCACCGGCAACAACGGCAACGACGATCCCGAATACGCCACCGCGCTCAACGAACGCGTCCAGCCGCCAAGCACCTCGACCACCACCCCGTTCCGGCTCGGCAGCACCACCGGCACCCAGTATTCGGACTTCGATGAGGCCTACAACAGCCTCAGCCCCGGCGAAGGCGGCGGCGCGGGCAGCTCCTATACCGTCCGCAACGGCGATACGCTGAACTCGATCGCCCAGGCGGTCTATGGCGATGCCAGCCTGTGGTACATGATCGCCGATGCGAACGGCCTGAGCGGCAGCTCCGCGCTGGTCGGCGGCCAGGTGCTCAAAATCTCCGGCAACCTCGGCAACGTCCACAACACCAGCGACACCTTCCGGCCTTATGATGCCGGCCGCGCGATCGGCGATATCCAGCCGACCACGCCCACGCCGCCGAAAAACGCCAGCAAGAAGTGCGGCGTATTTGGGCAGATTTTGCTTGCCGTCATCTCGATTGCAGTGGCGGTTGTTCTTACCCCCGTGATCGGTCCGGTCGGGGCCGCCGTCGTCGGCAATTTAGTCAGCCAAGGTGTCGGGCTCGCTACCGGCATCCAGGATAAGTTCAGCTTCAAGAGCCTCGCCATGACTGCGATTACAGCCGGGGTTGCTCAAGGTTTGGACAAAGTCGGCGCTTTCGCCAAGCTTGGGATCGACGGCGCCGTGGCCGGAAGCAAGTTCTTGGGAACGGCATTGCGCGCGGCGTTGACGAACACGGTAACGCAGGGAATCGGTGTTGCCACTGGACTTCAAGGCAAGTTTGATTTTGCTGGAGTTGCGGCGGCCGGGATGGCTGCTGGAGTAGGTGAATTTGTTGGAGGGAAGCTCAAGCTAGAAAAGATGGGCGGATCGAAACTCGGACCCGCAACTATAAACGGAAATCTCTCATTTTCCAACATAACTAAGCATTTGGTTACAGGAATGGCCGGAACCATTGCTTCAGTCGCAACGCGCAGTGTTGTTGATGGTTCTGATTTTGGCGACAATTTACTAAATAGCTTACCGCAATCAATTGGAAATACGATTGGAGATGCGCTTGGAAACTCAATTGCTCGGCATTTCCATGGACACTACGATGATGTCGATTCATTCATAACAGGAAGATCAGCCGAATTGACTAGATTCGACGAAAAAAATGGCACGAACGATCGAAACAACCCACTCTTTTACACGATGCCAAACAGCGTCCCCGCTTCGCTCAAGCGACAAGTTTGGCAGGATCACTTGGATCACAATTTGACATTCGGAAAAGATCTCGGCGAAATTTCGACAATTGGCGAATTCAGCGAAACTACGCATCGCGGCACTTATGATAGAACGGTTTTTAGCGAATCCCAGCACTCCGACATAGCTCCGCATAACTCGGCCTATCTCGCTTGGGCTGATCTTGAAGAGACCATGCATTTTCTCGACAGTGAGGTCTGGGATCGCCTTGGCAAAAAGAATGGCGATTCACCTGGCGACGAAGGTGCCCTATTTGCTTACATGACAAGTAAGCAGTTTTCGAAAGGGGGTCCGTTTGCGAACTATGCATTTGAGATGAACGGTGCGACGTACAACCTAAATGTTGATACAACATCTATGGCTTTGATCGGAGAGGAAGCAATAAATACGAATGCGATCATTGCTGAAAATCGTTGGGATGGAAATGAACATTTTGGACCAGCTGGTCATTATTACTCAGCATTTGTATTCATGATGGGCGGTCTTCAAAACTCGGACAAACCGAAGGAGTCTTGGTATCAGATAGCCCATCAATTTGCGTTGGGAGCACAACTTGGTGACAGGGTGCATAAAATCAATGCTGCGGAGGTATTCAAGGCATTGGCATTCGGCTATCCACTCGAAGATGGCTACCAATCAAAGCTCTTAGCCTATGCTGTGCAGGAAGTATTTCATGCCCTGGTTCCACCAGGCGCAGATCCAATAAAGTGGCAAGAAGACAATAGAAATGCAACGGCCTCTAACATGGAATCATCAATTAAGAATGGTGACTACCTCGCCGCAGGACTCTATGCGCATTGGATTGGTGATTCCTACGCGCACCGGTACCAGCCCGCTCCGGGTCAAGTTTACAACGAAGCGAAGGGCGAATGGGTCAAGGAGTATAAGCCTGTTAGGGGTTTTAAGGCAGGGCAGGGCCACCTTTGGCCTTCAGTTACGTCTCATGCAATAAATGGACTATTTGGAACACGTTTGGACGATCCTGTAGATAGTTTGCATGCGAAGAAAGGGTTTGAATCAACGAGCGACTATGCAAATTTCATGGCAAAGCACATAGGCAGCGCCCTCGCAAGTTCAGGGCATTCAGCCGAATCAATTGAAATTGGCAGCTTAACGCTTTGGCATCACTACTATGACACGACTTCAACGGATTTTGAATTTGCTGATAGGGTCAAAAAGGATTTTCCGACGTTAAATTCGTACGATGATATTAATAAATCAATCGATAGGGATTTATTTCCTGATGAAAATAAAGCAGTTGAAAGTTATATTTCAACTTGGCATTTCGGAAATAAGTAGCATGTATATAAATTGAAACACTAAGTTACTCAGAACGGGCGCTATGTTATTTAAACTCGGGAGAACTGATGTTTTTATGTCTATAGTATAAAGAATGTAAAATGGCATAAAAATCATGACTGAAATGGCAAGTATGAGGGGAAGTGGGACGATGTATAAATTTATTGCAGCGATTAGTAGAGCGGATTGAGTTATTATATGAATAAATGAAGCATATTTTAGACTGGTATTTTTGTCTTTATAAAACTGAAGAAGTAATAGAATTACAAGTATTATTGCAACGATCGAATTCATGCTTTGATACTCCTTGTATGCAACGGACTTACGATACGGGTACTCTGAAGAATCACGGTGACGGTGCACTAGATTGACATCCTGCCACGTCCGTGCGACCGATCCGCCATGGCCCGGCTTGCCCGCTTTGTCTTACCTGACATTCCCCACCACGTCACTCAACGCGAGAATTACGGTGGAATTACGGTGACAGTGCACTTAACTATCTGACGGAGAAAGCCCCTACATTACGGTGACAGTGCACTTAACTTTCTGAATTACGGTGACAGTGCACTAAATTGACATCCCGCCACTTCCGTGCGACCGACCCGCCATGGCCCGGCTTGCCCGCTTTGTCCTGCCCGACATTCCCCACCACGTCACCCAACGCGGCAACGGGCGACAGCAAACCTTCTTCAGCGATGCGGACTATGTCGCCTACCGCGACCTGCTCAAGGTTCACTGCGCCGCACACGGGGTGGCGGTGTGGAGCTGGGTCTTGATGCCCAACCACGTCCACCTGATCGTGGTGCCCGACCATGTCGATGCCCTGCGCGCCGCGCTCTCCAAGGTCCACCGCGCCTATGCCGGGCGGATCCATGCTCGCGAGAAGCGCACCGGCCACTTCTGGCAAGGCCGGTTCGGCTGCGTGGCGATGGACGAGCCGCACTTGCTCGCAGCCTTGCGCTATGTCGCGCTCAACCCGGTGCGCGCGCGGCTCACGTCGCGAGCTCAGGAATGGCCCTGGTCGAGCGTGCACGCTCTGCTCGATCCGGCACGCGGCGACGGGCTGACCGCAACCGGACCGGTGCTCGAACGCGTGCCGGACATTGCCGCCTTATTGCGATCGGGCGAGGAGCAGGGACTGTCCGACGCACTGCGCCGCTCGGAAAGCACCGGCCGTCCGCTGGGCGACAGCGCCTTCCTCGATCGCGTTGCCGCGCTCTTGGGCCGCGATCCAAAGCCTGGTAAACGCGGGCCCAGAGGCAAGGCGTTGACGGAGGATAATTAAGTGCACTGTCACCGTAATTGCAGGCGCGGACTATGGAGCAAACAAGGGCTTTGGTCCTGGAGATACATATGCAGCGCAGAAATTGGCCACTGACGAAGGTGAACCCGGGTTTTCCACGTATCTGCGAGGCTCTGATGGGTCAGTGAAGGTCATCGACACTGTCTTGGACTATCCGCACGTTGGAACGGCACCGGTCTACGATCCGAAACACGAGAGCTCGACTTCATATTTCCCACCCGGCTCCGTGGTTAGGACCGTCCAGCCAGCAAACTATTTCAAGGTGACCATTTGAAAGATTTCGCACCCCATTCGCTCATTTTGTTAGCCTCTCTCGGCGGGTGCGCGCACCTCACGACGCCCGAAGTTCCAACTATCGATATATATGATCAGAACGTTAAACTTGAAAATTACTACGGGCATAGGGTAAAAGTTGCGGGTTTTTATAATAGAGAATGGTTGATTCCTAGCTCACGGCAAAGATGCCGAAAAGATGGCGATTCTGATAAACTTGCCTACATTATGCTTCGGAACGGATATAAAATTGATATAAATAAGATTCAATTTCATTTTGTCGAAATAGAGGGCTTGCTTGAAGAAGCGAGGAACATTACAACCGGCGGCGATGATGTTGCGGTCGAAACAAATATTGCAAGTACAAGAGTGATAATTTCTGACGCGAAGATTTTAATGATCGATAATAGCCGAACTTGCACTGGATTACGGTGATGGTGTGGAATTACGGGAACTACGGTGACACGTCCGTAAACCCCCAAACTCCACCGGAATTCCGCCGATGGTTGCAATAATTCCCAAACGCCTCGCAAACCGCACAGTCTCTCCCCACTTTCCTACATCTCCGCAGCCTGCCAGACTCAGCGCATCATGCTCCCCGCACCACCGCTCCCACCGCTCGCCCAAGGTCGCACTTCGCACGCCAAGTTGACACTTGCACCTTTTCGTTCTGGACCCTGTCCAGTGTGTCCATCCAAAGTGTAATCTTGCACCAGCGCCGCCGCCTCGCGATCGTCACCACCGCCGCGCCAAAGCGCCTGTGGCAAGTGACCGGTCCAGTACTTGCGCGCGTTGGCAGAGGCCGTGTAGCTCGGTGTTTATCAGCAGAGGGAGAGGATGGATGAGCCGGATCGGCAAGCTGGGTTTTTTCACCGCTGTGGCGCTGGCGCTGGCCGTACCGGCTCCGCTTTCGGGCGGGAGCTTTTCCAGCCTTGTCTATACGCAAGCCGATCCCGAAGCGATCGTCATGGCTGAGGAGCTGCGCGGCTTCAACGCCGGGCATATGCGCTTTGAACCGTTCGATCCTGAAACCCTGACATTTCGCAAGGGGGGCTTCTGGCTCGACAAGGATCCCTTTGGCGGGCGCATGAAAACCAAATTTGCCGAACTGCACGATTTCGACATGCCTTCGTTCTTTTCAAGCTATTCGCGCTTCTCGGCGACCAGGAAGCCGGCCGGGGTCTATGCCTTTACCGAGCATCTGATGACCACCGGCTCGTCTAGCGGATCGCAGTGCCTCAAGGTTGCGCTGCCGGTGTTCCGGTTCAAGCCGGGGGTGGCCAACCTGATCCCCAATGCGGTGTTTCCCACCGGTGGCTATTCCGATTTTGGCGAGTTTCCGAACCTGTTCTTTCAGCAGAAGGTGCCCGAGAATTACCATGCGGCGGGCACGCCGGACCCGCTGGTCGATGCGCAGCGCGTGCTTGACGAGCGGCCCGGGATCAAGGCCCGGGTCGAATATGCGGAGTTTCTGGGCTATGTCGCCTGGCAGAACGACAAGGGCGAAATCTCGGGCTGCTACCACAGCAAAAAGCTGATCTGGGTGACCGAGGAGATGCTCCGCACCGCCAAGGTCAGGGACTACGGCGAAAGAAGACCGGGGTGAGGGATTAAGGGGAGAGGTCCGTAATCCTGATCCTCGCATAGCGCCGTTAGTTGGCATTACGGCGACAGGTTCCTAATACGCCCTCACCATCTTGCGCCGCCGCGCCGGTTGATCGGTCCCATTGCTTTGCGGCCATTGCCACCTCTTCGCCCGCGTGCAACAAGGCGCGGGGCCGCCGGGTGGCGGGCAGGGACGCTTGGTGTAATGAGTGACGGGACACGCCTCGCGCGGTTGCGCGGGTTTCTGGAACAGGATCCGCAGAACCTGGCGCTGCTGGCCGATGCGGCCAATGCCGCGCTGGATGACAATGCGCTGGACGAGGCGGCCGAGCTGCTCTCCCGCCACGCCGCGCTGGCCGAGCTGCCGCCGGGGCTGGCCAACACCGCCGGAATCGTCGCGATGCGCCGGGGTGAGCGCGATGCCGCCCGCGCTGCGTTCGAAGGCTTGCGCGCAACCGGGCACGATCATCCCTCGGTCCGCTTCAACCTCGCCTGGCTCAACGCGCTCGACGGGCGCTTTGCCGAAGTGGGCGAGCTGCTCGACGATGAGGTGCTCGCCGCAGTCCCCCGCGCCGCCGCGCTCAAGGTTCAGGCCTTGCACCACATTGCCGAGCCGGAGGACGCGCTGGCGCTGGGGCAGGAACTGCTTGCCATGCATCCGCAGGACGATGCCTTGCTGGGCGCAACTTCGGTCGCCGCGATGGATGCGGATGACTATGCGCTCGCCGCCAGCCTCGCCGCGCGCGCCACGGGCGGCGCCGATGCTCTGACCACGCAAGGGCTGGTCGCGCTCAACGAAGACGATCCCGCCGCAGCGCTCGGCCTGTTCGACCGCGCGCTGGCCGAGCACCCCGATGCCCCGCGCGCCTGGCTGGGCAGGGGGCTGGGGCTGCTCGCCAGCGGCGATGCCGATGCCGCGGCGCCGGCGCTGGAGAAGGGCGCAGCGATCTGGGGCGATCACCTCGGCTCGTGGATCGCGGCGGGCTGGGCGCAGTTCATCCGGCGCGATCTGGCCGCGGCGCGGCGCAACTTTGAAACCGCGCTGGCGCATGACGAAAACTTCGCCGAAAGCCACGGCGCGCTGGCGGTGCTCGACATCGCCGACGGCGACCTGGAAGGGGCGCGGCGCCGGACCGAGATTGCCCTGCGGCTCGACAAGGAGTGCTTCGGCGGAATGCTCGCGCGGGTGCTGCTGCTCGAAAGCGAGGGTAAGCCGGAACTGGCACAAAGGATCGTCGAGCGGGCGATGCAACTTCCGATCGGCGTGGAGGGCAAGTCGCTGGCCCAGGCACTGGTCGGGCTGGGCACCGCCGCACAGCGCAAGGAAACCCTGCAGTGAGCCAGGGGCTGGCGCTCGATCTGATGAACCGGCTGATGTGGGAGGCGATGGTGATCGCCGGGCCGCTGCTCGCCGCGGTGCTGCTGGTCGGGCTGCTGATCAGCGTGCTCCAGGCAACCACCCAGCTGCAGGAAATGACGCTGAGCTATGTTCCCAAGATGCTGGTCGCGGCGCTGCTGCTGATCTTCCTGGGACCGTGGATGATCGGGCGGATGATGCAGTTTGCGCTGGCGATGATCCGCACCATTCCGAACCTCGGCTGAGGCGGCGCGGGTGGGGGCTGGAGACGAAATGCTGGCGTCATGGGTCGCGTCTTGCCTGCTGCTGTCGCTGCGGATCGCCCCGACGTTCCTGTTCGCCCCGCCGTTCACTCTGGTGCGGGTGCCGCGCCAGGTGCTGGCCCTGATCGGACTGGGGCTTGCCGCGATCCTGGTCAGCGCCAATCCGGGCGCGCGTTTGCACGATGTCAGCGCGGCGGCACTAGCTTCAGCGGCGCTTGGCGAATTGATGCTGGGGCTGGTGCCGCTGCTGGCACTGCAGCTGATGTTCAGCGCGCTCCATGTCACCGGACGGACGATCGACATCCAGTCCGGTTACGCGCTGGCCTTGCTGATCGATCCCACCTCACGCACCCAGACGCCGCTGGTGGGTACGTTGTTCGCTTATATTGCCGGCGCCAGTTTCTTCGCGCTCGACGGGCACATGGCCCTGTTTCGGCTGTGGTCGGCCCAACTGCAGGTCTTGCCGATCGGCGCCGCGGTCCATCTGGGCAGCGTGGCCGTGCTCGGCGATTACATGTTCACCATCTCGCTTGCCGCGCTGGGGGTTGGCGGGGCAGCAATCCTGGCGCTGTTCCTTACAGACATTGTCGTGGCCATGCTGTCGCGCACGGTACCGCAGCTCAATGCATTGCTGCTCGGGATTCAGGTCAAGGCTATTCTGGTCCTGGCGGTTTTACCGCTGGCGTTCGGAGCCTCCGCGGCGCTCTACACCCAGCTGGTTGCCAGGGCGCTTGAAGCCATGAAGCGGCTGGCCTGACATGGACGAGACCGAAACCGACAAGAGTGAAAACGCCACTCCTTTCAAGCTCAAACGCGCGCGCGAACGCGGGGCTGTTGCGCGCAGTCTCGATCTTGGCTTCTTCGCGGCATTGGCAGCGGTTATCGGTTTCATCTGGGCGGGGGGAGGCCGGATTGCCCAGGCCCTTGCGCTCGGTTCGCGCGAAGCATTGGCAGTTGCACCAGCCATCAGCACCAACCCGGCGGCGATCGGCGAAATCGCGATACGCGTTGCGCGTCCGGTGATCTGGCCCCTGGGAGTCTTCGCCGGATCGCTGTTTGCCATCGCGCTGCTGCTCGATTTCTTCCAGGTTGGCCCGGTTTTTTCGACCCATCCCCTCAAGCCCGATTTCAGCAAGCTCAACCCGGCCAAAGGGTTGAAGCGGATCTTCTCGTGGCGAATGGTGATCGAGGCGTTCAAAGCCGTGCTCAAATTGTCGGTCTACACGACCATTGCCTGGTTGGTGATCAAGGCCGCGTTGCTGGGTCAGGGCTCAAGTGTCAGCGATGGATCGCGCCTGGCCAGCATGATGCTGGCCGGCCTGCAGCGGCTGTTGCTGTTCTTCGCACTGGCCGCGCTGGCTTTCGCGGTGCTCGACCAGATTTTTGTCCGGCGCGAATTCGCCAAGAAGATGCGGATGAGCAAGCGTGATCTGCGGCGCGAGCATCGCGACCGCGAAGGCGATCCGCGCTTCAAGCAAAAGCGCCGCCAGGCGCACAGCGAGTTTGCCAAAGCGGTCAAGGCGCTGCGCGACGTGCGCGGATCGGACCTGATCATCACCAATCCCACGCACTAC
>JANOAD010000076.1:0-15101 GCA_031410955.1 Novosphingobium sp.
GACGTTGTCGCCGCGTGCGCGTTCGGGGGCGAAATCGCGCCCGCTCGAGAATCCGGCATCGATGACCTGGGCGCTTTCGGGCTGGGCGAAGATGTCGGTGCGGTGGACCGGGTGCCCGGCCAACTGCGCGCCGAGTTCGGCGCGGGTGAGATACAGCGCCGCCGGTTCGAGCGGGCGATAGCTGCCCGCAGCCTTGCCCGAGGTTTCGGTGCGGCTGGCGAAGTAGTCGGCCACGTCGCCCAGTCGCTCATCGGCCGAGCCTAGCGCGGCGCTGTCGATCAGCATCAGATCCTTGGCGCCGAGGTGATCGAACAGCGTGACCAGCTTGTCTTCGAACAGCGGGAGCCAGTGCTCCATGCCCGCGAGCCGCCGTCCGTCGCTGACCGCCTGGTACAGCGGATCCGAGGTGGCATTGGCTCCGAACAGGTCACGGTAACGGCCGCGGAAGCGCTTGACGCTGGCCTCGTCGAGCAAGGCTTCGCTCGCCGGGAGCAGCAGGTGTTCGTCCACCGTGCCGGTCGAGCGCTGGGTATTGGGATCGAACAGCCGCAGCGTCTCGAGCTCGTCGCCGAAGAAATCGAGCCGGAGCCCGCTGCCGAGCCCCGAGGGGTAGATATCGAAGATCGAGCCGCGCACCGCATATTCGCCGGCATCGGCCACGGTATCGGTGCGGCTGTAGCCCTGGCGTTGGAGCAGTGCGATCAGGCTTTCGCGGGGGATCTCCATCCCGGGCTTGAGCAGTCTGACATTCTCGCGCACCCGGAACGGACTGACCACGCGTTGCAGGACAGCATTGATCGTCGTGACCAGCAATTGCGGACCATCGCTCGCGCTTTGCAGCCGGTGCAGCGCGGCAAGCCGCCGCGCGCTGATCGCCAGCGCCGGGCTGGCCCGGTCATAGGGCAGGCAATCCCACGCCGGGAATGACAGCACTTCCAGTTCGGGTGCAAAGAACGCCGCGCTGTCGGCAATGCCCTGCATCGCGGCTTCGTCCGGCGCGATGAACACCGCCCGGCCCTTGGCGGCGCGGGCCAGGTCGGCCAGCACCAACGGCTGCGCCCCGCGCGGCAAGGAAGCCAGCGTCAGCGGGGTGGTTGCGGACAGGATCTTGGCAAAATCGGACATGGCTCTCGCGCAACAGCAATTGCCCCGCGTGCCGTTTTGCGGCCAGCGGGGTGGGAGTGATAGGGTGCCCTTAGCGCGGCATTAGCGTGCTGTCAGCGCGTGATTTTCACAAAATCGAGTTTGCGGAATGCGTCCATCTGAGCCCCGGCATATTCGGGCGGGATCGACTGGGTGCCCAAGGCCCAGGCCATCACGTCGACATCGTCCTCGTCGAGCAGCGCTTCGAACCAGGCCATCTCGGCTTCGCCCCAACCTGCGTGATGCACATCGAAAAAGCAGCCGATCATATAGTCGGCTTCGCGCGTGCCGCGATGCCACGCGCGGAACTTCAGGCGGTTAAGGCGATCAGTGCTGTCCATCGGCTTGCCCGCTAAGCTGCGGCAAGGCCGATGGCAAGCGGTCACACGGGCTCGCGCAGCGCCTCGATCAGCTCGCCCGGCTGCCGACCCGACATCGATTTGTTGATTTCGCCAAGCAGGGCCTGCTGGGTCAGCTTGTGGTAGTGCTTGCGCAGTTCACCCAAGGTTCGGGGGGCCGCGAACACCACCAGATCTGTGACCTTGTGCCCCAGGACCTGCTGGTTGAGCCATTCTACCGCAGCAATCGCGTGTGCGTCTTCATCGGCCTGATGGCCGCCCGGATTCCCCGAACTGGAACGATGACTGCCGCCCGAATGGTTGCTTGCATCCAGCTTGGGGCTGTCTTCGGGACTCAGTTCGGGTTCGGCTTCGGTTCCAGCGTTGCGGTAGAGTTCGAAGGTAACGCCGTCGATCACTGCGACCAGGGTTCCGTGGGGGATTAGCATGATGTTCTCCTGCAAGCGTGGGCTTGTCATGGGCATAACGCATGAGATGCCCGGAAAGTCCGCCCTTCCATTTCGCAAGTTTGGCAGGCTGCCCGGCAGGCTGTCTTTGGCATGGGTCAATTCGCCGCAGAAGCGCAAATGGACCGGGAAGTGCCGGAACGATCCGATTGGCTCAGGCGTTTCGATTTGACATCCGAAACGTCCGGAGAACCCAGATGATCGAGCTTTGCAAACTGCCATATGAATATGCCGCACTGGAACCGGTGATCTCGGCCCGGACGATGCAAATCCACCACGAAAAACACCACGGTGCCTACGTGAAGAAGGCTAACGATCTGGCGGCCAAGGCCGGGATGGAAGACCTTTCGGTCGAGGACCTGGTCCGCACTTCCAAGGAACGTGGCGAGGCCAAGCTCTACAACAACGCCGCGCAGGTCTGGAACCACGGCTTCTTCTGGCAATCGATGACCGGCGATTCATTGAAACCGGTTGGCGACCTCGGCGAGGCTATCGTGACGAGTTTCGGCGATCTCGCTTTGCTCAAGGCAAAATTCGTCGAGGAAGGCGTTGCGCATTTCGGTTCGGGCTGGGTGTGGCTGGTCGCTTCGGGCGGGCAGCTCAAGGTTATGAGCACGCACGACGCCGCCGACTTGCTCGACCGTCCGGATGAAATGCCGTTGCTGGTCTGCGACCTGTGGGAACACGCCTATTACCTCGATCACCAGAACGATCGCGAAGGTTTCCTCAAGCAGTGGATCGACGGCCTTGCCAACTGGCAGTTTGCCGCCGCTCAGTTGTCTGCCACGCAGAGCGGTGATCAGGGCTATTCGTATCCGCATCTGGCGCACGCGCACGCTTGAACGCGGGCCGCCGGTTCGGGCGCAGCTTTCGGGATGCGCCACCCCTTTTCTACTGCTAGCAAGGCGGTGAAGGGGAGGGGTTAAGTGAACCTGGAAGAGGGCGATTTTGCCGCAATGGAATTGGCGGCGCAGCTTAGTGCCGAATACCGGCGGGACATGGCGAGTGCTGCGACAACGCCAACAGCTGGATATGGCGAAATTTTCGCCCGTTTCGACCAGGCCGTGCCTGCCGCAGGGACAGATGGGCTTGCGGTAATCGAAGAACTGGATGCCGGCGCTAGAGATGGCTTGCGGGCGATTGTGGGTCCACGCTTCTTTGGTTGGGTCAATGGCCATTCGCATCTGGCCGGAGTAGCGGCAGACTGGCTGACCTCGGCCTGGGGGCAGAACTGTGCGGGCATTCCGATGTCTCCGGCCGGTGCCGCGGTGGAAGCGGTGGCAGCGCGCTGGCTACTCGAACTGCTCAACCTGCCGGCGGAAAGCTCGGTCGGACTGGTGAGCGGAGCGACCATCGCCAATTTCGTCGGGCTTGCCGCAGCGCGCGGCGAAATGTTGCGTCGGCAGGGTTGGAACGTCGAGGAAGACGGACTCTATGGCGCGCCCAATCTGCGGGTGCTGATCGGTGCCGATGCCCACAACACGGTTTTTTCGGGATTGCGGTACCTTGGGTTGGGCGAGAAACGGGTTACCACGATCGCGACCGACGCCTTGGGCCGAATGCTGCCCGGCGATCTGGAGCGCGCCCTCAAATCGAGCAGCGATCCTGCCATCGTGATTGGTCAGGCCGGGCAAATCAATACCGGAGTGAGCGACCCGTTTGCCGAAATCGTGCCGTTGGTTCACGGCGCTGGCGGGTGGATTCACGTCGACGGCGCATTTGGTTTGTGGGCCCGGGCGAGTGAGCAGCACCGGCATTTGCTTGATGGGATCGAGAACGCGGATTCCATGGCGACCGACGGGCACAAGTGGTTGCAGACCCCCTATGACTGCGGGTTCGTAATCGTTCGTCATGAAACAGCACACCGCCGCGCGATGGACATGTCGGCCAGCTATCTGACGCGCGACAACGAGCAATTCCGCCATCCCGGTGCCTATGTCCCTGAACTCTCTCGCCGTTCACGCGGCTTCGCCGCCTGGGCGATGATGCGGCGGCTGGGCCGTTCGGGGATCGCGCAAATGGTCGATGAAGACATCCGGCTGGCGCAGTTCATGGCGGACGGCATGGCCCAAATTCCGGGTGTAGAAGTGGTCAACCGCCCCGAACTCAACCAATTCGTGGTGCGCTTTGGCGCAGGACTTGGCGATAGCGAAAGCGATCGGTTGACCCAGGCGACCGTCGAGCAAATCCAGCAGGACGCGGTGGCCTACATGGGCACTGCATTGTGGCGGGGACGGTCGGTCATGCGCGTTTCGGTATGTTCAATCGCCACGTCGGAAGAGGATACGCGGATCACCGTGGATGCCGTGCGCCGCGCGTGGGAGTCTGTGCAAGCGCGCGCCTAGGCTCTATCAGGTCGGGCGATGCGACCCGAGCGGCTCAATCCCCTGTTCGTCCCGGCTGACAGCCTCAAAGGCGTCGGCACGGCGCTGGCGCGGCCATTGGAGCGGCTTGGGCTCGCCCGGGTCAAGGATTTTGCCTACCACCTGCCCGATCGCTTCGTTGAACGCCGTGCGGTGGCGGACCTCGACGAGGCGAACGTGGGCGAAAACATCGTCATCGCGCTGACCCCGGTTGAATATCGCGCTTCGCCCGGGCGCGGCCCGCTGCGCGTGCTGGCGCAGGACGCGGCGGGCAACATCTGCGCGGTGACTTACTTCGGGCGCAATTCAGGATGGGGCAAAAAGCAGCTGCCACTGGGGGAAAAGCACTGGGTTGCCGGAAGGCTCGACCAGTACGGCCAGATGCTCCAGATCGTTCATCCCGATCATGTTGCGGCTGACAGTGCGGCCTTGGCGGGGCAGCTGACCGAGCCGGTCTATCCGCTGTCTGAGGGGCTGACCCAGGGGCGCACTGCGGCACTGATCAGCCAAGCGCTTGAGACAATGCCCGAACTCCCCGAATGGATCGAGCCTGCGCAGGCTGACAAGATGCATTGGCCGCGCTGGCGCGACGCGCTGCTGCTGGCGCACAAGGGCGAGCACTCCGCCGCACGCGACCGGCTGGCCTATGACGAATTGCTCGCTAACAGCCTTGCGCTGCTGCTGGTCAGGAACGCAAACCGCGCGCATGTCGGCACGCCGCTGCACAGCGCCGGCGATCTCCGCGCGAAACTGAACCTGCCGTTTGCGCTGACCGGCGCGCAAAAGCGCTCGATTGCCGAGATCGAGGGCGACATGGCGCAGTCCGCGCCGATGCTGCGGCTGCTGCAGGGTGATGTCGGTTCGGGCAAGACTGCGGTGGCGGTCGAGGCGATGTTGATCGCGGTCGAAGCCGGGGCGCAGGCGGCCTTGCTCGCCCCGACCGAAATCCTCGCTCGCCAGCATTATGAGACGATCAGCCGGATGCTCGCGCCGACCGGGGTGACCGTCGCACTGCTCACCGGGCGCGACAAGGGCCGCGCGCGCGAGGCGATCTTGATGGGTTTGCTCGACGGCTCGATCCAGATTGCGATCGGCACTCATGCGATCTTTCAGGATGCAGTGGCTTACCGGAACCTGGCGTTGGTGGTGATCGATGAGCAACACCGCTTCGGCGTCAGCCAGCGACTGATGCTGGCGCAGAAGGGCAAGCGTACCCCGCATTGCCTGGCGATGACAGCAACCCCGATCCCGCGCACGCTCACCCTGGCGCAATACGGGGAAATGGACGTCAGCCGGATCGATGAGATGCCTCCCGGCCGCCAGCCGATCGACACCCGCGTGGTCGCGCTGGAGCGGATCGGCGACGTGATTGGTGCGCTCGACCGGCATCTGGCGAGCGGCCAGCAGGCCTACTGGGTCTGCCCGATGGTCCGCGAACTGGAGACCGAGGATATCGCTGCCGCCGAAGCCCGCTTTGCCGAGCTCACGGCGCGGTTCGGCGAAACGGTGGCGCTGGTCCACGGCCAGCTTCGTTCCGAAGCGAGGGACGCGGCGATGGACCGCTTCGTGCGCGGTGAGGCCAAGCTGCTGGTCGCGACCACGGTGATCGAGGTTGGAGTCGACGTACCCGCCGCCACACTGATGGTGATCGAGCAGGCCGAACGGTTCGGGCTGGCGCAGCTTCACCAATTGCGCGGCCGGGTCGGGCGGGGGAGCGAGCAGAGCACCTGCCTGCTGCTGCGCGGGATGGAGCTCAGCGAAACCGCCAAGCGCCGGCTCGCCTTGATGCGCGAAACGCAGGACGGCTTTCGCATCGCCGAAGAAGATCTCGACCTGCGCGGAGGCGGCGAGCTGCTCGGCACGCGACAGTCAGGCGATGCGGCGTTTCGTGTTGCCAGCCTTGAGCAGATCCAGCGACTGCTGCCGATTGCGCACGACGATGCGCGCCTGCTGATCGAGCGAGATGGCGGGCTGAAGGGTGAGCGCGGTGAGGCGGCGCGCCTCCTCCTCTACCTGTTCGAGCGCGACTACGGCGTGCAATTGCTGCGCGGCGGGTAGCATGCGAGCGAACCGCCACTGCCCCCGGCTGGCTCAACCCTGCGGGGAAACGGTGGCGGTTCTGGCTCCGCCCGTGGGCGGAGTTTCGGTTCGATTGAGCTCGGTAGCATCCGCATAACTCCCGTTGACGGTCCGGGTTCCCGCGCGCCCTTGCGGTGCGCCGCCAGCCATGCGACCACCGCGCGCGATGGTTGCCAGCACATTCGAACTGTTCAAGGTCGGGGTCGGACCTTCTTCATCGCACACGATGGGGCCGATGACCGCTGCAGCCGATTTCGTTGCAGCGCTGAAGGGCGACGTTGATTTGGTAGCGCGCGTCGAAGTGCGGCTCTATGGCTCGCTCGCGCTTACCGGCAAGGGCCACGCAACCGACCGCGCGGTGCTGCTTGGACTGGCAGGTGAGCGGCCCGCGACAATCTGTCCCGACAATGCCGAGATATTGGTGGCTGCGATCCGGCAGGACGGGGGGCTGAGCCTTGGGGGAAGCCATCCGATACCCTTTGACGAGGGGCGAGACCTGCTTTTCCTCCAGCGCGAGCGTCTGCCCGGGCACAGCAACGGCATGCATTTCGCGGCCTTTCGCGCTGACGGGAGCAGAATTGCCGAACGCACCGCCTATTCGATCGGTGGCGGAGCGGTGGTGACGGCCGATGCGCTGAACCGCAACGATCCCGGCGACGGCGTATGGGACGCACCCTATTCATTTTCGTCGGGCGACGAACTGCTTGCGCGCTGCGCAGCCACAGGTCTCTCGATCGCCGAGCTGATGCGGCGGAACGAGGTATCGCTGCTTGGTCCTGACGAGGTATCAGAACGTCTGGCCCTGATCCGCAAAGCGATGAATGACTGTATCGAGCGCGGCATGGCGCAGGGCGGGGTGCTGCCAGGCGGCCTCGGGGTCAAGCGCCGCGCGCCGAGAATCCTTGCCACTCTGCGTGACCGGCAGGAGCGTGCGCTCGCCGATCCCCTCTCGGTGATCGACTGGATCAACTTGTGGGCGCTGGCGGTGAACGAAGAGAATGCCGCCGGCGGGCGAGTGGTGACTGCGCCTACTAACGGTGCGGCCGGAATCGTTCCGGCGGTGTTACGCTACTACGAACGGTTCGCTCCTGGTGCATGCAACAGGGGCGCCGAAGATTTCCTGCTTACCGCCGCCGCGATTGGTTCGCTGTTCAAAGAAAATGCTTCGATCTCGGGTGCTGAGGTCGGCTGCCAGGGCGAGGTTGGGGTGGCCTGCTCGATGGCCGCCGCCGGGCTGGCTGCAGCGCTGGGCGGGACACCCGAGCAGGTCGAAAACGCCGCCGAAATCGGGATGGAGCACAATCTGGGCCTGACCTGCGATCCGGTCGGCGGCTTGGTCCAGGTGCCGTGTATCGAGCGTAACGCGGTCGGCTCGATCAAGGCGGTCGAAGCTGCGCGGCTGGCCCTGCTGGGGGACGGCACGCACCGGGTCAGCCTTGACCAGGTGATCGAGACGATGCGCAAGACCGGGCTCGACATGAGCGAGCGCTACAAGGAAACTTCGCTCGGCGGACTGGCGGTCAACGTGGTGGAGTGCTGATGGGTGAGGGGCCGATCCGCCTGCTGGTAAGCGACATCGATGGCACGCTGGTGCGCCATGACAAGGGCCTGCCCGAAGAGAACGTGAAGGCGATACGGGCTGCCATCGCGCGCGGATTGAAGGTTTCGCTGATCTCGGCGCGCCCGGCGGCGGGGATCTTGCCGATTGCTGCGGAGCTGGGGCTGGAGGGGCCGTTTGGTGCCTTCAATGGCGGCACGATCTTTACCGCATCGGGCGGCGAGACATGTTCGGCGCAAGTGCCGCCAGCTTTGGTGCAGCAGCTGGTCGATCTCTATGCCAGCGCCGGGGTGACCATCTGGTTCTTCGCCGCCGACCGCTGGCTGACCACTGACCTGACCAATCCCCATACACCGCGCGAAGTCCTGTCCTCTGGTCTCCACCCCGAAGCGGTGACTGACTTCGCGTCCTTCCTCGATGACGCCGACAAGGTGGTGGCGGTGTGCGATAATCCGGTCGAAATGACGGCCCTTGAACTTCGTGCACGCGATCTGGTCGGATCGGCCGCAACGCTGGTCCGCTCGCAGGATTACTACCTCGATTGCACTGCGCTAGCTGCCAACAAGGGTGACGGGGTCACGCGGTTGGCCGAAATGTATGGTGTGCCGCTGAACGAAGTGGCGGTGATCGGCGATCAGGCCAACGATGTGGCGATGTTCCGCCGCGCAGGGCTTGCGATTGCCATGGGCCAGTCAAGTGCTGCCGTACAGGCTGAAGCTGATTGTGTTGCGGCAAGTAACGAGGACGCCGGCGTGGCGGATGCCATCAGCCGCTTTGTGCTGCCGCGTTTGCCGCAGGGCTAGGAACTCCCCCGTCGCTTGCGCTCGGGAATTTTCGGGAAACAGTCCCCCGGACTGTTTCTCCTGCCGAAAATTGGTCGGGGAAAGAGGATTCGAACCTCCGGCCCCTGCCTCCCGAAGACAGTGCTCTACCAGGCTGAGCTATTCCCCGACCGATCGTTCGCCCTTCCAAGGAGGGGCGAGGCAGGAGCGCGCCTATAAGGGGCCAAGTGCGGGGTGGCAAGCGGGCAATAGCGCGCTAACGTGCATTCATGGCAACGGTTGCGATTCCCCTCGATTCTTCCCGCGATGAGCATTGGGAATGGCAGTATCTCGACCTGATGCGGCGCATCTGGGAACAGGGTGACGAGCGTATCGACCGCACCGGGGTGGGCACACGTTCGGTGTTCGGCGCGCAGATTCGCTTTGACTTGGCGGTTGGAGCGATGCCGCTGATCACCAGCAAGCGGGTTTACTGGAAAACCGCGACGCGCGAGTTCCTGTGGTTTCTGACCGGTGATACCAACATCCGCGCGCTGTGTGCGCAGGGGGTGGAGATCTGGACCGACTGGCCGCTCGACCGCTACCGCAAGGCGAGCGGTGACATGATCAGCCGCGAGGATTTCTCAAGCCGGATCGTCGCCGATGCGGCATTTGCAGCCGAATGGGGCGATCTTGGCCCGGTCTACGGCAAACAGTGGGTCGACTGGCCGACTTACGAACCGGCTGGCGAAGGGCTGTTCAAGCGAGGCGAAGGGATCAACCAGGTTGCACAAGTGGTGCAGAGCCTGCGCAACAATCCCGGCAGCCGCCGCCACATTATCGAAGGCTGGAATGTCGCCGAGCTCGACCAGATGGCGCTGCCGCCGTGCCACAAGACCTATCAGTTCCATGTTGCGGGCAATCGTCTCAACTGCCTTTTGTACCAACGCAGCTGCGATGTCGCGCTGGGCTTGCCGTTCAACCTGTGGGGTGCGGCGCTGTTCACCCGCATGCTCGCGCAGCAGTGCGATCTGGAGCCGGGTGAGCTGGTGTGGATGGGAGGTGATACGCACTTGTACCTCAACCACGCCAAGCTGGTTGAAGCGCAGCTGGCTCGCCAACCTGGCGGTCGGCCTGTGCTACAGCTCGCGCGGCGGCCGGAAAGCATGTTCGGCTATCGGATCGAAGATTTTATGGTCAGCGACTATGCCCCGCAGGCTCCGCTCAGCGCACCCGTCGCGGTGTAATCGGCGCGATTGACGATGAAACCAGTTTGAAATATTATATCGCTCGATTAGAATAATGCTTCCACAATTTTGGAAGCGGGAGAGCGCGTAATGGCTGATCGGCCTGCCAGTGAAGTGACCGCGCGCGGCAACCTGCCGCCGCTCGAACTGCACGTGCCCGAACCGCCGTTCCGCCCCGGCGATCCGGTCGATTACAGCTATCTCGAAATCCCCGACGCCGGGCTGTTGCTGCGCCCCGATGAAGCCTGCGCGGCCAAGGATACGCACCCTTTGTGCGACGGCCTGATCCGCGTCCTTGATGATAATCACCAGGCGGTCGGTGCGTGGGATCCCAAGCTCGATCCGGAAACGCTGCGGCGCATGCTGCGGGTGATGGCGCTGACCCGCGCGTTCGATGACCGGATGTACCGCGGCCAGCGCCAGGGAAAGACCAGCTTCTATATGAAGTGCACGGGCGAAGAGGCCACTTCGGTCGCCTCGGCCTTCGCACTCGCGGACGATGACATGGTCTTCCCGAGTTATCGTCAGCAGGGCATCCTGATCGCGCGCGGCTATCCGCTGACCGAGATGATCAACCAGATCTATTCGAACCGCGCGGACAAATTGAAGGGCCGCCAGCTCCCGATCATGTATTCGAGCCGTGAGCATTCGTTTTTCACCATCAGCGGCAACCTCGCAACGCAGTACCCGCAGGCCGCGGGCTGGGCGATGGCCAGCGCAATCAAGGGGGACACCCGGATCGCTGCGAGCTGGATCGGCGAGGGCTCGAGCGCCGAGGGCGACGCCCACGCCGCCTTCACCTTCGCCACCGTGTTCAACGCGCCCGTGGTGTTCAACATCGTCAACAACCAGTGGGCTATCTCCAGCTTTTCGGGCTTTGCCGGGGCCGAACGCGCCACTTTTGCCGACAAGGCGGTCGGTTACGGCATCGCTGGTCTGAGGGTCGATGGTAACGACGCGCTCGCAGTTTATGCCGCGATGCGCTGGGCCGCCAACCGCGCGCGCTCTAACGGCGGACCGACGCTGATCGAGCACTTCACCTACCGCGCCGAGGGGCATTCGACCTCGGATGATCCCGGCCAGTATCGTTCGGCGCACGAGCGTGAAGAATGGCCGCTGGGCGATCCGATCATGCGATTGAAGCGCCACCTGATCGCGCTGGGTGAATGGTCGGAAGATCAGCACGTGGCAATGGACCTTGAACTGATAGAAGAGGTCAAGGCTGCGACCAAAGAGGCCGAAAAGAACGGCGTGCTCGGCCACGGAATGCACCACCCGTTCCACACGATGTTCGAGGACGTGTTCGAAGAGCTGCCGTGGCATCTCGAAGAGCAGGCCGATCAGGCGATCCGCGAGCGGCGGACCAAGTGGCCCGAATGGAAGGAATCATGAGCGTGCTCGAAGAAGGCCCCGTCAGCCTGGCCGACGCGCCCGTGCGGTGCCTTAACATGATCGAAGCGATCAACGATGCGCTGGCGGTGATGATGGAGCGCGATTCGAACGTCGTCGTGTTCGGCGAGGACGTTGGCTATTTCGGCGGGGTGTTCCGCGCCACTGCGGGCCTGCAGAAGAAGTTCGGCAAGAACCGCGTGTTCGACACCCCGATCAACGAATGCGGGATCATCGGCGCGGCCGTGGGGATGGGGGCTTATGGCCTCAGGACCGTGCCCGAAATCCAGTTCGCCGATTACATTTATCCGGGGCTCGATCAGCTGATCTCCGAAGCGGCGCGGATGCGTTATCGCTCGGCGGGGGAATTTACCTCGCCGATCACCGTGCGCTCGCCATTCGGTGGCGGGATCTTCGGCGGGCAGACTCACAGCCAGAGCCCCGAGGCACTGTTCACTCACGTCGCCGGAATCAAGACCGTGATCCCCGCGACGCCCCATGACGCCAAGGGGCTGCTGATCGCGGCGATCGAAGACAATGACCCGGTGATCTTCTTCGAGCCCAAGCGCATCTACAATGGCCCGTTCAGCGGCAACTACGACAAGCCGGTCGAACCCTGGGCGCGGCATCCCGACAGCGCGGTGCCCGAAGGCTACTATTCAATACCCTTGGGCAAGGCGCGGATCGTACGCGAAGGCGAGGCGCTGACGGTGCTCGCCTATGGCACGATGATCCACGTGGCCGAGGCAGTGCTCGCCGACAAGGGGATCGATGCCGAAATCATCGATCTGCGCACGCTGGTCCCGATCGACATCGAGACTGTGGAAAAGTCGGTGCAAAAGACCGGCAGAGTTCTGATCATCCACGAGGCGACTCGGACTTGCGGATACGGCGCCGAGCTTAGCGCGCTGGTGCAGGAACGCTGCTTCTATCATCTCGAAGCCCCGATCGAGCGGGTCACGGGCTTCGACACACCCTATCCGCACAGCCTCGAATGGGCCTATTTCCCCGGTCCCGTCCGCATCGGCGAAGCGGTCGACCGTTTGTTGAAGGCATAGACGCATGGGCAAGTTCACCTTCCGCCTCCCCGACATCGGCGAAGGCATCGCCGAGGCCGAGATCGTCTCGTGGCACGTCAAGGTCGGCGACCGGATCGAGGAAGACGGCCGTATCGCCGACGTGATGACCGACAAGGCCACGGTCGAGATGGAAAGCCCGGTGTCCGGCGTTGTGCTCGAGGTTGCCGGCGCCGAGGGCGACATGATCGCGATCGGTTCGCCGCTGGTGATTATCGAGACAGATGGCGAAATCGAGGAAGACGCGCATGGCAGCCCGGCGGTGGCCGAGCGGATCGACGCGGAAACGCCCGATGCCGGGGATGTTGCGCGGGTGGAGGCTGAGGCCGCGCGAGGTGCTACGACAGGCTCAGCACGAGCGGAAGTGGCTGCAGAACCCAAAGCAGAAAAGCCCCAGGCTCTCAACCCCGCTCAGGCTAAGCCTGTCGAAGCCCCCTCGGCATCAGCCAAAGTTCTCGCCAGCCCGGCCGTTCGCGCCCGGGCCAAGGACCTCGGGATCGATCTTACGCAAGTGAAAGCCGCCGAAGATGGCCGTCTGCGCCACGCCGATCTCGATGCATTCCTCGCTTACAGCGCTGGCGCGGGTTACGGCGTCCCGGGCGCCCGCGCCAAGGACGATACCATCAAGGTGATCGGCCTGCGCCGCCGGATTGCCGAAAACATGGCCGCGTCGAAGCGCAACATCCCGCACTTCTCTTACGTCGAGGAATGCGATGTGACCGCGCTTGAGGAACTGCGCGCGCAGCTCAATTCGGCGCGCGGCGGGAAGCCCAAGCTGACCATGCTGCCGCTGCTGATCAGCGCGATCTGCCGGACCTTGCCGCAGTTCCCAATGCTCAACGCTCGCTATGACGATGAGGCCGGAGTGGTGCAGCGGTTTGGCGCGGTCCACCTTGGCATGGCGGCGCAGACCGACGCCGGGCTGATGGTCCCGGTGATCCGCGATGCGCAGGACAAGAACCTGTGGCAACTCGCGGGCGAAATCGTGCGGCTCGCCGAAGCCGCGCGCTCGGGTTCGGCCAAGAGCGAGGAACTTTCAGGCTCGACGCTCACCGTGACTTCGCTCGGGCCGCTTGGCGGAGTTGCGACCACCCCGGTGATCAACCGGCCCGAAGTGGCGATCATCGGACCCAACCGGATCATCGAGCGCCCGATGTTCGTGCCCGACGGGATGGGCGGCGAGCGCATTGCCAAGCGCAAGCTGATGAACATTTCGATCAGCTGCGATCACCGCGTGGTCGATGGCTGGGACGCGGCGAGCTTCGTCCAGGCGCTCAAGAAGCTGATCGAAGCGCCGGTGCTGTTGCTGGCAGACTGAGCAGGAGGCGCGCATGGCGCAGGACCCAAGGATCGATGCCTATATCGCCAAAGCGCCGCCGTTCGCGCAGCCGATCCTGCACCACCTGCGTGCGCTGGTTCACAAGGCGCTGCCCGAAGCCGAGGAAACGATCAAGTGGGGTATGCCGCACTTCACCTACAAGGGTAAGATCCTGACCGGAATGGCTGCGTTCAAGGCGCATGCCACGTTCGTTATCCATGGTGACGGGCGCCAGGGCGACGCGATGGGTCAGTACGGCAAGATCACGGCGGTGAGCGACCTGTCCGGCGATGCCGCCCTTACTGCCAAGCTGCTCGATGCCAAGACGCGGGTCGATACGGCCGGCACCGCGTTGAAGCCGAAGAGCACGCCCAAAGCACCCAAAGCCGAGATCGCCATGCCAGACGATTTCGCCGCCGAGCTCGCCAAGCTGCAAGGTGTGCGCGAAACCTTCGATATCTGGGCGCCGTCGCACCGCCGTGAATATCTCGAATGGATCACCGAGGCCAAGCGCCCCGAAACCCGCGCCAAGCGCATCGTCCAGGCCGGCGAGTGGATTGCCGGGGGCAAGAAGCGCAACTGGAAGTACGAGAACTGCTGAAGGTCAGCGCACTATCGCGCTGTAGGTAATTTCGCCCGCACCGCGTGCTGCTTCGTTGGCAGGAATGTGCCAGCGCACGTTGGTGACGTCTTCGGGTGTCGCCATCCGGCCGCCGACCCGCATCTGATCGAGCTTGCCCCAGGTCCGCCCGCCGTCGAGCGAGATTTCTTCGCTACCATCGGCGCTGCCCTGGTAATAGACGCTGCGGGGAAGGGGGTTGGAAACGGTAAACGAACCGGCGCCGCCCATGCGGGTCCAGCTCACCACATAGATCACGCGGTCTCCATGCCGCAGTTGGCTGGCCGGCTGGAGCATGCGGCCTTTGCCGGGAAGGGCACGCTCGACATAGACTGCGCTGTCGATCGCGACCAAGGGTGCGGCGATGGCTGGCGCAGCAAGGCACAGGCAGACTGCAAGCGAGACGAAGCTGCGACCAAGATTCACGTATGTTGCCCCCACCAAGGTCCGCATCTCGACCGATGGCGATGCTTGTCGCAAGGATAGGCAAAAGAATGGTTAACTTCGCCTTTCGGGCACGGCGCAGGTGGGGCTGGATGCCGCGCAAATCGGCCATTTCCGATGGTTTACGCAAGGCCGCGAGCAATTGTCAGCGAGCCGCGCGATGCCGGTTGACAGCCCCGGCACGCTGTCCTAGTGGCGCTGCTCCCAAGTGGCTGCGCGGGTGTAGCTCAGTTGGTTAGAGTGCCGGCCTGTCACGCCGGAGGTCGCGGGTTCGAGTCCCGTCACTCGCGCCACTTGGG